>CASAUJ010000032.1 GCA_949118805.1 uncultured Clostridia bacterium
TACCTTTGCCAAGTGAATATGTGGCTTGAGAAATACCAACCTAAGATTGAGTTGTAAAATATTCTATTTAATTTTTTTGTTATTGAGATTATACTTTCTAATTTACTAAACAAACTAGTAAAAAAACAAGGGGATAAATTCTTATAAATTGCACCTATTTTCCCCTTGTTTTATATAAAATTACTTTTTAAAATATGTTTCCTTATAAAAATTATTGTCCCTCAACATTTTATTGATAGACTCAAACTTACAATCTGCAAATTCTTCACACAAATCAAGTATTTCTTTTTCATTATCTTTACTTAAAACATATCTTCTAATTTTTCCATCATTAAATTTAAAAATAAAAACTTTTTCCTTGCCTAAATATTCGTTCCAAAATCCATTTTGTAATGTCTCAAAAATAAAATTCTCAAACATTTCTATTTTATCACTCGAAAATGAAATTCCATAATTATTTCCATAGGGTTTTATTTCAAAATTATTTTCTTGTAGTTTATCTATATTGCTAATTCCCATAATATAACTATAATTCATCATTTTTCCTTCTTTCAATATTTTGTTACTATCTAAATTATCTGTCTTTAAATATTTATAATCTAATGCATTTGAATTGCTAATAACTGTTTTGCCTAAATTCTTTTCTAAATCTTCTCTTGCAACTTTTGCTGTATGACCACCCATTTTTGCTACTTCTCTATTTGCTTTTAATCCATAAGGTCTATGTTCTTTTGCAAGTTCTCTTGTCGCTATTTCCCCTAAATCTGTTAATGCTACTTCAATATCTGTCATATTATCTCTTAATGATTCTTTTCTAATATTTTTATAATCTTTATACTCACTTGCCTTCATTCCTGACCAACTTTGATAAATTTCATTAGTCAATATAGCATATTCATAATTTTGCTTAATCCCATTTTCTTTCCATACATCTGTTAACTTCTTTCTATCTAAAATCCCCTTTAAACGTGCTTCAATCCATTTATCTGAATAACCTCTGTTTCTGTAATAGTCAATGGCTCTATTCATAGCAATTTCTGGATCAAAGATCTCATCTATTCTTTCATTTCCCATTTTGGCAAGCCATAATTTAAAAGGCTCTGCTTTTGGACTTGGTATTGATTCAATCAATCTTAATATTCCTTTTGTATCTAATGTATCTGTTTCACGCATTTTACCATCTGTGGCTTTCATTTTCAACTGCACGATATTTTCGTGCAGTTGACTTCCTTCTTGTTTTAATTTTCTTTTTAAATCACTCCAATAGTTTCTTGGAATATTGCTGTTAGTTAATGCTCCAATAACATCTACAACACTAAAATAATATTCTTCCTTTTCACTATCCCAAGCACTTCTTATTTCACTGTCTTCAAAAAGATTTGATATTGTTTCTAATTTATTATTTTCCACTAAAAACCTCCTATCTATATTTTCTAGTGATATCTTTAAATATCTCATTTTTTCTTTATTTTTCATTTTTATATATTAAGGTTAATAGAATCATTGCAATACAAGTATTTTGCTTTCATATTATAAAACATTAAATATCAAATTTGCTTTTATGTTCTTTAAAAAAATTATAATATATTTTCATATTTTCTAATTCATACCATTTTTTTGTTGCAATAGGAATTGAATCTAAATCATATATTTTAGCATTTGGTATAGATAGCAAAAATGGAGAATGTGTTGCTATTATAAATTGACATTTGAAAAATCGACTTAATTCTGATATTAACTGTATCAATTCAATTTGAAACTTTGGTGACAAACTATTTTCTGGTTCATCTAGTAAATATAAGCTATCTTCCTTTAATTCTTTATCAAAAAATTCTAATGCTGTTTGTCCATTAGAAAATTCTCTTGCATTTTCTTCTATTCTACTTTTTATAAATTTACTTTGTGTTTTATTTCTAGTTTCGACTGAAATGCTTAAATCTTCTAAAGAAGAATAGTTAATAGGATTATATTCATATTGCATATATTGTTTTTCTAATTCTTCCCTTTGCTTATTCTTTTCTTGATTTTCTATTCGTTTAGATAGAATATTTTCAAATATATCTTCACTAAAAATAATTTTACTTCTTAAAGGAATATTATTTTCTAAATAATAGTTACTTTTAGTTGTATACATATCAAAGTAATCGGATTTAACTAATGGCTTTTTTCTGCTAATTACTTTTTTGTCCTTATTAATTGTTTCAGTTTAATATTAAGTAATGTTGACTTTCCAGAACCATTATCACCATAAAAAATTGTAATAGGAGCAAATTCTATTTCAAAAAATTCTTTTTCCAAAAATATATGAAAAGGATAGCCACTCCAGTCTTCATTATCGAGTAATTCAAATTTTTTCAAATATACCATTTTTATTCACTCCTTTTTATATTTGATATTATTTTAAAACATTTGTTTTTCTAAGTCAAGCGAATTTTAACTTTTATCTAAATTATTTAGCTTCATAATTAATAATTGTTCCATTGCTTTTTGAAAACTTAATCCATCATTATTAAATTTTCTTATAACTGTATATTCCCTTTTTTGTTTTTTGTTTGTATTGTCTTTTGAATTTTCTTCCATTTTATTTTTCCTTTCATTAGTATTTTATATAGATAATTACATTGATAAATTTATTTTTCTGTTGCTTAATTTTATTTTTATTAAAATTCGTGATTTGCCATTTTTGAGTAATCCTTACAGCCCCTAATAAAATTGATATGTGTTTTTTTCTGACAGCCAATGACGGTGCCACAGTTAATGGCATACCTTTGCCAAGTGAATATGTGGCTTGAAAGGTATCAGCCTAAAATTGAAATTTAAATATATCTCAGAGTAATCCCCCATTATACTAAAGGATTACTTTGAAATCAGTAAAAAAGAAATAGACAAAATATCTATTTCTCTTTTCTTTTTATTCATCATCATCTATGATTCTCTTTGGTCTAGAAATAACTTCAATATGTTCTCTTTTAGAATTCACTTGCTCTGCTGCTGCAATATTAAAGTTTTCTGTCAAAGCAGTATACTTATCCAGACTAATGATAACCATAGAACCATATCCATTTTTTGTTAAATACATTGTTTCATCACTTTCAAGTACTTCTTTTTCTATTGCATTATAATTATTTTGTAGATCTGTTACTGGTCTAATTTGTATCATACTATCACCAATCCTTTCTCATTGTTAAATATAGTATGTACCATTTTTTTTAAATTACACCTTTTATTACAATTTTCTTTCATTATCATTTGTTACATCTCCACTTGTTGTAATTGAAATTTTTTCTCCCATAAAAGTAGGTGTTGGCTTAAAAATACATTTGATAAAATCTTTATCTCTTGCTAAAATCTCTCTTAACTCTCGATAAATTTGTCCCGCATATTGTCTAGGATTTGCTTTTACTCCATAACTTTCTAATCCTAACTGTTTGGCAATGTATAAAGAACGGTATAAATGATATTTTTGTGTTACAATCATTACCTTTTTCACACCAAAAATCTCTTTCGCACGGTACAAACTTTCATACGAAGAAAAACCTGCATGGTCCATGAAAATATCTCTGGAAGGAACTCCTTTATCAATAGCAAATTGTTTCATCAGATTAACTTCATCATAATCTTTCTTGCTATGATCTCCACTCATAATAATTTTAGGTGCTAATCCTTTTTCATAAAGAGCAATTGCTTCTAATAGTCGATCCTCCAACATATGACTTGGTTTGTTTCCAATGATTCCTGCTCCTAATACTAAAATGCACTCCATTTTTTCTTCTGATTCTTCTCTTGTTTTTATTTGCCCTTTTGTTATGATTTGAACATAAAAATTAGTGCATAATAAAATAAAAAATAGTAGTATTCCTATAATTACCATATATCTTAGTCCTTTCTTCCTATAACATCACCCTCTATTTTATATCATACCATCCATTCTTTTTCAATTCTTTCCTAATTTTTTATAAGAATTTGCAAATTATACTAGACATTTTTTAGCTTTTTTGTTATGATGATAAAAAAACAAAAGAATAAACCAATTTGGTTTAAATGGAGGTAATTAAGATGAAAACTAAAAAAATCATTTTTATTTTTTCAATCATAGCAATTGTTATTTTGTTAGGATGTAACTTTTGCTCTGCTGTCGATTTGAACATGACAGATGATTTAACTGACAATACGGATTTAACAGATTCTTCAAACGATAATAGTATTTCCAGTAACACAAATACTAACTATACAAATTCTAACACAAATTCAGAAACCAATACCAATTCAAGAAGTAATATGAGTGTTAATAATAATTCTACCAATACTGAAAATACTTCTTCAACTACAAATGATCCTACAACTTATCCAGACACTAGTTTACTTGATACTAATCCAACTACTGTTAGTGGTTTAACAACTACTTCAGATTCTGGTTTAGAATTTACTACGATTCTTAACATTTTATTAATCGTAATTGGTATTCTTTTAGTATTGTTAGCAATTGCTATTTTAATTCGTTTAAAAAAATAATTTTTTAAAACTCTCCATATGGGAGTTTTTTTTTTGAAATTTTTGTATGTATATTTTTTTCTATTTTTTGAATACTAATAGTAGTATTTAATTTTCATATTCATATATGAAAACTAATAAGCTTCATTGAAATTTTAAATAGGAGGATAATTTTATGTACAAAAAATTATTAACTGGTATCGCTATTCTTATCTTTGGTATTGCTTCTTTCTCTATTTGTTTTGCTAATAATGGTTTACAAGATGCTGCTGATGGTGTTAGAAATATCGTTGGAGATGCTGAAAATGCTGTGGAAGGTGCTGCACGAGATATCTCTAATGGAGCAAAAGATATTACTTCTAATATGGAAAAAGGTGCTAATAATGTAGGAAATGCTATCATGAATTCTGATCAAAATCATAATTATGGTAGAACTTCTACCAACAACGGTTACACTGCAACAAGAACTTCTACCACTGACAATACTTTTATGGGAATGAATGCAACTGCTTGGACATGGTTAATTATTGGTATTGCGGCTATTGCAATTGTAGCTTTAGTTTGGTATTACTCAATGCAAATTCGTTCCACTGATTATAATGGAAGAGATTAATCTTAAAAAGTTGTTAAAAGAAATCTTTAACAACTTTTTATTTTTTATTGGGTTCTATGAAAATATATGTTATAATTAAAAAAAATTAAATAGAGGTAAAAAATATGAATACAAAATTAATTGCCAAAAATCCAACTGCTTATCATAATTATTCCATAGAAGATAAATTGGAAACAGGAATTGTTTTATTTGGAACAGAAATAAAATCTATTCGTGCTGGAAAAATCAATTTAAAAGACTCCTATGCTTTCATAAAAAATGGAGAAGTTTATATCTGTGGAATGCATATTAGTCCTTACGAACAAGGTAATATTTTCAATAAAGATCCTCTTCGTGATAGAAAATTATTATTACATAAAAAAGAAATTAATAAGTTAGTAGGTCTTACCAAACAAAAAGGATATAGTCTTGTTCCTATTAGTGTTTATTTTAAAGGAAGTAGAGTAAAAGTAGATTTAGGAATTGGAAAAGGAAAAAAACTTTATGACAAACGAGACGATTTAGCTAAAAAAGATGCCCAAAGGCAAATTGCAATCAACTTAAAAAACAAACAATATTAATGTGCAATGGGGACGTTTCTTTTTTCACATGATATGTGAAAAAAGAAACGTCCCCATTGCACATCCATTTTATACTAATTCTCTTCTATCATTTCTCTATAAATCTTTTCAATCTCTTTTTCCTCTTTATATTTATTTTCCATCGGGCACATCCCTGTCTTATCATTATTTTGAACATACTCTGTTAAAATCTGATATTCAAATCGAATTGCATTTTGTTCTAAAATAGGAATTGCATATTGACTCATAACATCTGCATAGATTTCTTTTACTCCAGCTACTACTAAAATAGAAGCTGCTACTTTTCCAATCACTTTATCTGCAATCATAGCGTTTTTTAATGCTTGTTTATCTTTTTTTAAGATCTCTTTGATATCCTTAATTCGATTTTGATAATAAGACTTACATTCTCCATTTTCATATAAGACTACTAAACTAGCACTATCTTTTTGCAATTTTTCTTTTATTCTTTCCAAACTAGTCATTTTTTAAATTTAACCTTTCTTTTAATATGGTACTAATAAATGGAACACATAAAAGTTGAATCAAAATTCCTGGCATTCCTACTTGTAAGCTTTCCATTACTGAAATTCCATAAGTTGGCAATCCCATCCAATGCATTGCTCCCCATAAGATACCTGCATACAAAATTCTTCCTAAAATCATAGTAAATATAAAAGAGATATAAAAATTAAATTTTTTCTTGAAAATACCTACTAAAATTACATACAATAGAAGTTCTATCAACATATATGGTAGTCTATCTAAAGTAGGCATTCCTGTCAATACATAACTAAGTACAATGGAAGTTCCTGCTACTATACTTCCACTAATTGTTCCCAATGTAAAAGTAGCTATTAACACAGCCAAATGCATTGGTAAGAAAGTTGCTCCTGCTGAAGATCCTGCTAACACATGGAATATTCTAGGTAAAACTACTCCTAATCCACTTAATAAAATTGTTCCCATCACATATTTTGCTTTTTTACTAGTCAATATTTCAAAAATTCCTTTTTGCTTTTTTATACTTTCTACTCTTTCCATTTTATTTCATTCCTCCTAAATTTTATTTTTTCCTAATACAAATTCTTTCCTCTTTAAAGGAATCACCTTTGTAGCTATATTTTTTACAAATGTGTCATCATGTTCTATAAAAATGATAGTTGGTTTACATTTTAGTATGGCTTCTTCAATTTGTACTCTTGTTAAAACATCAATGTAATTAAGTGGTTCATCCCATAAATATAGATTAGCTGATTCTGAAATACTTTTTGCAATCAAAACTTTTTTCTTTTGTCCTTCACTCATTTGCCTGATATCATTTTCAAATTCAGAATTAGAAACTCCCATTTTAGATAGCATAGCTTTAAAAACACTTTCATTCACTTTATTCTCCATTGCAAATTCTTTCAAAGTTCCTTTTAATCCTTCTGTATTCTGGGATACATAAGATATTTTCAACTCATTGGCAATCTTTAAATCCCCTTTATAAGTTATCTCTTTTTCCTTTATTAAATTTAATAAACTTGATTTTCCTGCTCCATTCTTACCTGTTATAGCAATTCTATCTCCATTTCTCACTTCAAAAGACACATCACTAAATAAGCTTTTTCCCTCATATTCAATTTGTAAATTATTTACTATAATAAATGGATTCTTTTTACTTTCTAAAGGTTTTATTATAAGTGGTTCCATTGTATCAATATTATTTAATAAAGTCTTCTTTTCATGAATGGCTTTCTCTATCCTCTTTTCCATTCCTTTCGCTTTTTTCATCATTTTAGCAGATTGATGTCCAACATAACCTCGATCGATGCTCGATCCAGAATTAGAAGTATTATATTTTGATTTTTCTATTTTCTCAGCCCAGTTAGCAGTAGTCTTAGAAGCAACTTCTAATCGATTGATATCTTTCTTTAATTTTTCATTTTGTGTTCGTTCAAAACTATCTTGGTTTTCTTTGTTTTCCTGCCATGAAGAAAAATTACCTTTCTGTATTTCAATATTAGTAGCATTAATCGAAATAATATGATCTACTACTTGATCTAAGAAATTTCGATCATGTGATACCAAAATAAACCCCTTTTTCTTTTTTAAATACCCTACTAAACTATCTCTTGTCTCACCATCTAAATGATTAGTTGGTTCATCAATTAATAGAAAATTGTTTCCTTTTAAAAATAAGCTTACTAAAAGTATTTTGATTTGTTCTCCACCACTTAATAATTCATATTTCTTATCAAGGATTTCTGGTTCTGTTTTTAACCAATTTAATTCTTTTGTGATTTCCCATTCTTCTGCATTTGGTGCAATTTCATTTATAATTTCAATAGCTAATCTTTCTTTCTTTTTTACTTCAAATGGAAAATAGTCAAGATCTACATTCTTTCTTATCAGCCCTTTGTATTCATATTGCCCCAACAATAACTTTAAAAAAGTTGTTTTTCCTTTTCCATTTCTTCCAATCAGCCCTAATTTCCAATTCGTATCAATATAAAAAGAAACATTTTCAAATACATTCTTCAAATTCCCATCATAACCAAAAGTTAAATTGCTTACATCGATTTGTGACATTTTTCCTCCTAGCAATTATTATTTAATCTTTTACTTTTCTTCTTCATCCCTATTGATTAATTCATACTCTCTTGTTCCAAAACCTAATTCATCGGCAGCTTCAATGGTATGAATTCCATGCTGTCTTTCCACTCTTTCTATAAAATGATCTTTTCCTGGATCCTTGGAATGATATACTAAATCAATACACGCTTGATCAATTGCAATTGGATCTAAACTTGCTAAAATACCAATATCTTTCATACAAGGATCTTCTGCTACTGCACAGCAATCACAATCAACTGACATATTACACATTACATTAATATAAACCACTTTCTTTTCAAAGAAATCAACTACAGATTTTGCACTATCTGCCATTGCTTCTAAAAATTTATCTTGTTCTGCTACATGATCCCACAATTTAGTTTGATCTAAAGTAATTCCTGCTGTATGAATCCAAGACTTTCCTGCTGATGAAGCACAACCAATTGATAATTGTTTAAGAGCTCCCCCATATCCTCCCATTGGATGTCCTTTAAAATGAGACAATACTAACATAGAATCATAGTTTTTCATATTTTTTCCTACATAATTTTTTTGAATGATCTTTCCCTTTGGAATTTCCAATTCTAAATCTTCTTCAGCATCCATAATATCGATATCAAAATATTGATCCCAACCATGCTCTTCCATTAATTTTCTATGTCTTTCTGTTGTATTTCTAGCTCCTTCATAAGCCGTATTGCATTCTACGACTGTTCCATTTACTTTTTCTACAATTGCTTTAGCAAATTCTGGTCTTAAATAATTTTGATTTCCCTTTTCTCCTGAATGTAATTTAACTGCCACCTTTCCTGGTAATGAAAAACCGAAGTATTTCATACATTTTTACTACACTTTCTGGTGTAATCTCTTTACTAAAATAAACTTTTGCTTTTTCCATCTTTATTTTCCTCCTCATATTTTATTCGTTTTTCTTTTCTTTCCTGATTTCTTTTTCTTATTCTTCCCTTATAGCAAGAAATTAAAACAATGAGTATTAATAAGATTACTAAAGTAACTTTACTCTTCAAAACATGAATAACTATTCCAAATTGATTTATTTTGAACTGATATTTTCCTTCTATTTGTTCATAGCTTATTGTTTCTTTATCTTTTGCATTATTATGATCTCCTTTTGTGATGTATTTTTTTTCTCCCTCTTCTTCTATTACTCCTATAATTCTATGCGTTACATTTGTTTCTTCCTCTATAAAAGATACAATATCATTTATTTTTATTTCTTCTTCTGGTACTTTTTTTACTAAAATAGCATCTCCTTTTCGAATGGTTGGTTCCATACTACCAGATACAATAACAAAACTTTTAAATCCCAAAAAATCGGGTGTTTGGTGTGGATTTATAAAAGATTTTATCAGTAAAGTAAAATTGAATATTATAATTGGAATCAATAACATATATAAAATAATACTTACGATCTTAGCAATTACTTGTACTCTCTTATGTTCTTTTTCAATTTTATCAATTTTGTACATGTTTTCTCCTTTTTACCTTAATTCTCTTTATTAATTGTCTTTTAGCTTTTCATTTAATTTGCTATAAATCTTCTTTTTGATCCATTCTTCTGTTGAAATCTCATTTACTTTTTCTATCGGAACCCATTTCACAGCACTATTTTCATCTTTTTTCTTATGCAATACTTCCTGCTTTTCATCTACTTCTAAAAGAAAAGTGAGATTTAAATGAATATGAGAAGAGACATATTTTCCTCTTTTTATATGCCCATCTACCGTTAAAGCTTCTAAGGAAAAAATTCCTTCCTTTCGTACTTTTACCTTCTGAACTCCTGTCTCTTCTTTTAATTCTTTTATCGCTACCTTTAATAAATCTGCTTCTCCATCACTATGTCCACCAGTCCATGTCCAAGCTTGATAAATATTATGATAAACCATTAATACTTTTGTTTTTTCCTTATTTACTGCCCAAATGGAAGCGGTAAAATGGGCCAATTCATTTTCTCTTACTAACAGATTATCAAAAGTATCCATATATTTTAACATCAATTCTTTATCTTTTTCTTCTTGTTCATTATATGGCTCATATTTTTCAATTTCTCTTCTTAAATCATGTTTATCCATTTTTTCTCCTTTTATGGTTCTTTTATTCTGTTCGTAATGCTTCTACTGGATCTCTTTTACTAGCCATTTTAGCTGGAATTAATCCTGCCAACATGGTCAATAACATACTAACAATGACTAATATTATTCCTGCTATTGGTGGTACCATAGTATTTACTGTTACTCCTGCTAATTGATGAATCACAGCATTAATTGGGATAGTCAAAAGAACTGTAATTCCAATTCCTAAAATACCAGATATAAATCCTACAATAAAAGTTTCTGCATTAAATACTCTTGAAATATCCTTTTTAGAAGCTCCAATTGCTCTTAATATTCCAATTTCTTTTGTTCTTTCTAAGACAGAAATATAGGTTATAATCCCTATCATGATAGAAGATACAATTAGTGAAATAGCTACAAAAGCAATCAATACATAACTGATCGTATCAATAATTTGACTAACTGATTTCATCATAATTCCTATCATATCAGTATAATTAATAACATTTTCTTCTTTGCCTTGTTCTCTTTGTTTTTGATTATACTTCTCGATTGCATCTGCAATTTTATCTTTGGCTTCAAAGTTCTTTGGATAAATCGAAATAGAAGTAGGTTGATTTACATCAATTGCCTCTAATTTTTGCAGGTTTTTTTCATAACTAGCATCCTTATTATTAGTATAAGTTTCCATCATTTTTGCAATGTCTTCACTACTTAATTGACTCATTGCTATTCTCTGCTCATTTGTCAAATTTATCATACTATTGTTTTGTTTTTCTTCTTCTGTTGGAAATTTTAATCCAGAAAATACATTAATTTCTTTATTTTCTAGTTGTTCTTTCACTATTGGTGATTCATTTGATTTCTTGATTACATATTCTTTTAGCTTTTTCGTATATCCAATTCCACTTGTTACTGCTGTCGAAGCAACACTTTCCTCATTTTGTTTAATAATTCCAACAATTTTAATTGTTTCTGCTTGTGCTATTTTTTCTTTCAAATATTCTTCGTTTTCTTCTTGATTAATCCATAATCCATTTTCCTTTTGATAATAATCTGCATTTAATAACAATTTGAAAGATAGATTTAATAATTCGTCATAAGTATAAGAACTTGGTTCTTCTTTTGCTTCTTCTATCTTCTCTCCTTTTTCTACTGCTTTCCATTTTTCTTTTAATTCTTCTTGTTCTTTTAATCCTAAAGAATATAAAGTATAATCATCAATTCTACCATCTTCTTTTAAAATCAATACTACTTCATTATAAGCTTTTGGCCAACTTCCTTTTACTAAATCAAATTGCGATTCTAGTAAATTTTGATTGTCTAACATCTCAATCCAAACATCTGTATTGGTCATCATAACATTACCAAACATAGAACTAACAGAAGAATTATTAGAAGCTTCTATCATTTCTCCCATTCCTAAGGCATTCATAACTGTACTTGGATTTACTTTTAAAACACCATTGCTTGTATCTGAATGATATAAATCAATCTTTAAATGATATCCATATTCAATGCTATTACTATGATTGGTTATTTCATTTCCTTCTTCTTCTAAATATTTTTTTAATTCCAATAGATTATTGTTTTGCTTTTTATTGGAAAGAGTGGTTATCATTTCATTCATAATATCTGCTGAATATACTTTTCCATCCTCTTGGTTATCATTTTTTTCAACATTCCCCATCATAGATTGCATCATACTCGACATATCTATGGTTGATTCTTCTATGGTAATTGGATAAGAAGATAAGGTATCTTCTTCAACTTTACTAATATAATTTTGTACGCCAGTAGAAATAGCCAAAATAAGAGCAATTCCTATAATTCCTATACTTCCAGCAAAAGAAGTTAATAAGGTTCTTCCTTTTTTGGTCATTAAATTATTTAAACTTAATCGTAAAGCAGTAAAAAATCTCATAGAAGTTCTTCCCGTTTTTGGTTGCATTTCTTCTTTTTTTTCATCTTCTTTGGTAAATGGCTTAGAATCATCTGTTATTACACCATCTAAAATTTTCACAATTCTTGTGGAATATTTTTCTGCCAAATCTGGATTATGAGTAACCATTATGATCAATTTTTCTTTGGCAATTTCTTTTAATATCTCCATAATTTGTATACTAGTTTGAGTATCTAATGCTCCTGTTGGCTCATCTGCTAAAATTATGTCTGGATTGTTTACTAAAGCTCGTGCAATTGCAACTCTTTGCATTTGTCCCCCTGATAATTGGTTTGGCTTTTTATGAATTTGCTCTTTTAATCCGACTTCTTCTAATGCTTTTATAGCTCTTTCTTTTCTTTCTTTTTTATTGACTCCTGAAATGGTCAAAGCTAATTCTACATTGGATAAAATCGTTTGGTGTGGTATCAAATTATAACTTTGAAAAACAAATCCAATCGAATAATTTCGATAAGCATCCCATTCTTTATTTTTAAATTCTTTTGTTGATTTTCCATTAATAATTAAGTCGCCAGAAGTATATCGATCCAATCCACCAATAATATTTAATAAAGTTGTTTTTCCACAACCACTTTGCCCTAAAATAGAAACAAACTCATTTTTTCTAAATTCTATGTTAATTCCCTTTAAAGCTTTTACAGTCGTATCTCCTGAAAGATAATCTTTGGTTATTTTACTTAGTTTTAACATTTTTTTCCTCCTATCTTTTCTATTATAACATATTTATTCTGTTTCTCATTATTTTTTTACGTAAATTTTTATACGATATAAAATTTGCAAAAATGTGCAAAAGGAAACGTCCCCATTGCACATTATTTTTTGAATAATTTATTAAATAGTCCTTTGTTATTTCCTCTTCGATTGGTTGATTTTTTTCTACTATTAGCTATAATCATGTCAATACTTTCTTCATCATCAAAGGATATCACTGTTTTGTTTTGTAATTTTTGTTTTCTATATTCTTCTTCATCATCATCATAGTTATATTCATAAATATTTTCATATTCCTCTTCTTCCTCGTCATCATCGGCTTCTTCTAAATAGGAATTTCTTCTATAAGTGTAAGGTCTTTTTACATTTTGATATGGTTTGTAGTGATCTTCTTCCTCCTCATCATCCTCGTCGTATTCCTCATATTCCTCGTATTCTTCATATTGAGCTACCTGATGATTCTTGTAAGGTTGTTCTATTTCATCATTATTTTTATAATCGTCTTCCTCATCCTCATAATTATCTTCTTCGTAGTCTTCATAATCGTCTTCCTCATCATAATTTAGATCATTCTCTTCTTCCTCGTCATATTCTTCGTAATCTTCATAATCTTCTTCCTCTCTATCTTCTTCGTCATTTTGTTCTAGTTTCATAGATATTTCATACTTTTCTAATTCTTCTTCCTCATCTTGATCTTCATAGCTTTCTTTAAATTTGTAATCTTCTAATTGATATTGATAATTTCTTTCGTCTTCCTCCTCTTCTTCCTCATCATCCTCATCTTCCTCTTCATTTCCTAGATTGAATGCTGCTCTTAGTTCTTCCTTTTCTTCCTTGTCAATTTCTTGATAAGAACCATATTCATCATATTTAAATTGTTGATAAGCCTCTTCTTTTTCCTCTAATAAATGCTTTTTATATTGTTCTTCTTTTTCAATGTCTTCTATGTCTCCCTCTTCTGTTTCATCTAACTTATATTCTGATAAATCTTTATTAAATTTTTGTGATACTTCTTCTTGGAATACATTATATATATTTTTAATTCCTTCAATTCTCCAATAATTTGAATTGATCACTGTCCCCATACTAATATTTACATTATTTACTTCTTGTTCAAAATTCTTTTCCTTATCTTCAATATGTTTTAAATAAGTTTTATTATATAATTGATTGTATCCTTTTTTGGTAGAACGATTTGTAATTTCTCGATTAATCAATTCATATAATTTTTCAATTTGCATGATGTCTAATTCAAAATTATTACAAGCTTCCATCATCATATTTCTATGTGCTTTTGCTCCACTAATAGCTGTCATTCTTTCATAATCTAAAAATCCTACGATATATTCTCTTTCTGCTTCCAAAAAGGCTAATTTCACACTAGTATCTCTTAAAGTCTTCTTATATTTATTTAAACGAATGGCTTCTGTGTCTTGTTCTGCCAATATTTTTTTCATTTTTTCATACACTAAAATATAACATTCCGCTTCTTTTTCTGCAATATCAATCCTTGTTTTTATGGCTCTTTTTAAAACCTCTTGATTGAATGCAACTTTTTCACTTCTTCCATTTTTAATCATGATATCCAAAGCTTCTTGTTTCACTTGCTCTTTTTCAAAATTAATAAAATCTTTTAAACATACGATATCTTTTACATCAATTTCTTCAAATTCTGCATGCATCCTTTTAATATAACTAATATGATTGGCTTCTCCTATTCTTCTTGCCTTTTCACATTTATTTCTATTTTTTTGCTTTTTAGAAAAATCGGTTAAATATTTTACAAATTCTTCTCTAATTTCTTTTAACTTCTCATTATTTTTTTCAATAGTGCCTTCAATCTTTTTTAATTTTATTTCTAATACTTGAGCATCTTCTCCTAATTCTGTAAATAATTGTGCCCTTTCATCTTCTAATTTTTTATTTTCCTTGTAAAGTTTTTCTTGTTCTTGTTGCAAATTTTCAATTTCTTTTGCGGTATCGTCAAATTCTTGTATTACCTCTAGTTCTCGTTCTGTCACAGTTTGATAATCTTCAATTTCTTTAATTAGTTCTCCATAATTTTCACTATTTCTCTTTAGATTGTATTCCTTATTAAGCTTTAGAATTTTTTCCATATATCTCTCTAAAACAATAGCACTTCTTTCATACATGTTGATGC
>CASAUJ010000033.1 GCA_949118805.1 uncultured Clostridia bacterium
TAATGAAGTACCATTAAAAGGATATTGGATTTCAAAATATCAATTAAGTAACTAAAAAAGAAAAGCGGAAGGGATCAATACCTTCCGCTAAATTCAATTTGGAAATTATAAGAACACCATTGAGCAGTATCAATATAAAATCCTTCTGGTACATGCGTGTTTTTCTTGCAAACAGGGCATATCGTCAAATTGTCGTAAACAATTCTAGGAACAAACTCTGATTTACAATGAATACACAAAATTTTCTTTTTTTCTTGCATAGTACCTCCACCAATTTAATTAAAATAAAGGGTATCAATAGTTACATTGTTTTTATTATATAATATTTACATAAAAAAAGCAACGAATTTCCAATAAAAACCATTTAAGAGAAATCTGTCAAACTATAAAAATTTGTATTGAAACTAGAAGGAATTTGTGATATAGTGTAAAAGATAAAAGGAGGCAGAGGCATGAGTAGAGGAAGAAGATATGAAGAACCAAAATTAAATTTAAAAAAAGTATTTGCAGTCGTATTAGCAATTGTAGTTGTCATCATGTTTATTTTTATCATAAAAGGAATATTAGGAAAAGATAGAGAACAAGGGAAAATAATGAGCAAAAACTATGTTAGTATTTTTAAAGACAATAAATGGGGAGTTATGGACTCTAATGGAACAATTATAATTGATCCCTCCTATGAAGAAATGATTACAATTCCCAATCATAAAAATGACGTATTTTTATGTGTCTATGATGTGAATTATGAAACAGGAGAATACAAAACTAAAGCATTAAACAGCAAAAACGAAGAAATTTTTACCCAATATGAACAAATAGAACCTATAGCCAACAAAGATCAAAAGGATCATATGTGGTATGAAGACAGTATGATAAAAGTAAAAAAAGATGGAAAATATGGAATAATTGATTTAACAGGAAAAGAACTAACAACATGCCAATATGATGAGATTGTAGCAATAGATGGATTAAAGGACGTTGTAAAAGTAACCAAAGAAGAAAAAGTGGGAGTAGTTGACAAAGAAGGGAAAGAAATAGTAGCGATTCAATATACAGACATTACCAATTTGGGAAAAGATAGCAAAGAAGGATTTATTGTAAAAGAAGAAGGAAAATATGGAGTAGTAGATAGTACCAATCAAACTATATTGGAAACAAAATATGAGGGAATTGAAAAAGTTCATAGAAATGAAATGTATGTTGTAAAACAAGCAGGAAGCCAAATTTTAATCAAAAAAGATGGAGAAGAAGTACAAAAAACAGGATATGATGAAATTACAGAAATCCTAAAAAACATAGAAAATGGAATAATCTATAAAAAAGATGGGAAATTTGGTGTGATGAAAACAACGGGAGAAGTAACAATAGCACCAGATTATGAAGAACTAAAAGAAACCAAAACAGGATTATTTATTGCTAAGCAAAAGGGAAAATATGGAGTAATTGACTTACAAAAAGAGAATAAAATCGAGCCGATTTATCAATCTATTCAATACAATGAAAAAGCAGATATTTATATTGCCGAAAAAGAAGATTATGAGAATGACATTATAGATTCTACATTTGTTATTCGTCAATCTGGAATTTTAACAGATTTAGAAGAGGAAAAAGGATACTTTGAAATCAAACAAGGAGAAGATTATCGCTATTATAATTTTAAATTTGAAGAAAAAAAGATTACAGACATAAAAGCGAATAATACACTATTTAAAAGTAAAAAAGATGGGAAATATGGATTTGTAAATAAAAAGGGAGAAGTAATAATCGATTATCAATATGACGATGTAACAGAGCAAAACCAATATGGTTATGCAGGGATAAAAAAGGACGGAAAATGGGGTTCTATTAATTTAAAGGGAGAAATTATGCAAGAACCAACCTATGATTTAGAAGATTATTTAAAAATTGACTTTATAGGAAGATGGCATTTAGGAAAAGATATGAATATGAATTATTACAATCAAAATTAAGAAATTTTAATACAATTAATGATAAAAAAAGAACAAAAGAAAGGGAAAAATAGATAAATGGAACTAAGGACAAACTATCAGTATACATATTTTATTCATCCTTATGCAATAAAAGATGGAAAATATCAAAAATATATATTAAAAATGTTGAAAGATAAAAACTGTAACTTAAAAGTGTTTCAAAAAGAAAAAGATATTACACTGTATAAATACTTTTTACCTAAAATCAGAGAATTCCTATTTTCTAGTTTTCGCTATGGAAACAATAAAAGACAAAAACTAGAAGAATTACCAATCGAAACGAGAGCAGCTTTATTAAGCAAAAATCCATGTAATATTTTTGAATACTCTTTAAAAAAAGATGTGCAAGGGAAAATAGAAGAAAGAAATGGAATCTTTTTTCAGATTCAAAAAGTAGAAATCATTTGTTTTTCTACTGGTATTTGTTTTTTAGTAATAAAAACAAATGTAGAAGAATGTACAGATTTTAGAAATATTTTAAATTTTAATTATAAATTTAGAGACATGAATAATGAACAAATTGATCTAGAAAATTATGATAACATACGCATTCAAACAGACAGTTTTTCCAGTATAAAAACATTTCAAGAGTGGATTCATGGAATCACAGGCTCTAATTTAGAAACCAATCGATTAAATATAGACACAGAAAGATTTCTTACCTATTCTTATGTGTGTGTTAACCAAGAAGCATGGGATGTGAACAATCAATTTGAGGAAATAAAAAATCAATTTATTAAATATGTCAATATTCTACCTGCTGATAATAGTAGAGATTATGAATATGAGAAAATAACTACATTTTCTAAATGGAAATATGCTAAATTAGGACTAACCAAATTAGGAATGATGCTATTTTCTTCTAGTGCAGATATGAATAATTACACAATCTTACCAGAAGAATATGAAAACCAATATTTTTATACCTATCTTTTTCATCTGTATAAAAAGATTTATTTAAAAAAGATAGAACTAGAATTAAAAAATATTGCAACAATAGAAAAAGCAAGAAAAAAATTTGTGGAATTTACTAAAATGCTATGGATACAAGAAATTACAGAAGAAGAAACAGGAACTTTGATGAGTGATAAATTACAAGAAGTATTGGAATTGGATAAAACCTATCATGAAGTAAAAGACAAATATGATGTTTTATACAAAGAAAAAAACTTTAAAAAAGAAAGAAAAACAACCATTATTATCGCTATTATATTAGGGATTTCATTCCTGCTAAATATAATAAACTTTATGATACTAAAAGGGGAATCATAAAGAAAATTGTTTTGAGAAAGGGAAAAAATGAAAATTTGTTGTGGAACCGATATCATTGAAATTCAAAGAATTAAAGAAAGTATAGAAGATGAGAAAATGGGAAAAGCATTTATAGAAAGAATTTATACCCCAAAAGAAATTTCCTATTGTGAAAATAAAAAAGCACAAAAATATCAGCATTATGCTGCGAGGTTTGCGGCAAAAGAAGCAGCTTTTAAAGCTATCTCGGGAAAAATAAAAGATAAATATGAAATGACATGGAAAGATTTTGAAATTACAAATGATGAACAAGGAAGACCATGCCTTACCATAAAAGGAATGGATTTATCCAAAATAGAAAATATTGATTTGAGTATATCACATTGCCGAGAATATGCAGTAGCCAATGTGACTTTATTAGAGAATTAAATTGTCATAAGGAAAATCCTTTTTGACAATTTATCTATTTTAGGAGGAAGTATGATAGAATTATTGGATAGTCATGCACACTTGGATGACGAGAAATTTAAAGAAGATAGAGAAGCTATGATAAAACAAATAAAAGAAGAAGGAATTACCAAATTAATAACAGCAGGTTATAGTTTGGAAGGCTCTAAAAAGGCAAAAGAATTAGCAGAACAATATGATTTTATTTATGCTACTGTTGGAATATCACCAAATGATATTCCACAAGCAGAAGAAGAATTGTGGATTGTATTAAAAGAAATAAAAGAACTTGCTAAACAAAGTAAAAAAATAGTAGCCATTGGAGAAATTGGATTAGACTATTATTGGGAACAAAAGAATAAAGCATTACAGAAATTAGCTTTTAAAGAACAAATCAAGTTAGCCAATCAATTAAATAAGCCAATCGTAATTCATACAAGAGAAGCTGTCATGGACACCCTTGCCATTTTAAAAGAAAATAAAGTTGCATTAAAAGGAGTATTGCATTGTTGTCCTCTTAATCGAGAATTAGTAAAAGAAGCTTTAAAACTAGGATTTTATATTTCTTTTGCAGGACCAATTACTTTTAAAAATGCCAAAAATGCAGATGAAATCATTGAAATGGTACCAAATGATAAAATATTAATCGAAACAGATAGTCCCTATTTATCTCCAGAACCTTTAAGAGGAAAGAGAAATGATTCTAGAAATGTAAAATACATAGCACAAAAAATAGCAGAAGTAAAAAAGAAGAAGCTAGAAGAAATTGCTCAAATTACCTATCAAAATGCAGAAAAATTATTTCAAATTTCTTAAAGCTTCTATACGATCTTCTATACTAGGATGGGTAGACCATAAGTTAGAAGATTTCTTTTTTCCTTCTTTTGTATTGCTTTTAAATGGATTTACAATATACATATTAGCCGTAGCACTATTAGCAGTAGCTAATTGATGATCATCTGCCTCTAATTTTTGAAGAGCTGAAATTAAACCATCTGGATTACGTGTGATTTCTACTGCTGTACTATCGGCTAAAAATTCTCTTTTTCGAGATAAAGCTAATTGCATCAAAGAGCCAAAAATAGGGGATAAAATTAAGAAAACAAGCCCCAATATCATGAAAATTCCATTTCCTTTATGATGATCATCATCACGATCTAATCCACCCCAAAATAAGACACGTGAGAACCAATCAGAAACCATAACAATAAAACCAACCATAACAGAAACCACACAACTAAGACGAATATCATAATTTCTAATATGGCTTAATTCATGAGCGATAACTCCTTCCAATTCGTAATAATTTAATTTTTCTAATAAACCAGTCGTAACACAAATGACTGCATTTTCTGGATTCCTTCCAGTAGCAAAAGCATTTGGTTGAGGATCTTCTGTTACATATAATCGAGGTTTATGAGACAAACCAGAAGAAACCATTAAAGCTTCTAAAATATTTACTATTTTTAAATCTTCTTCTTTGGTAGCAGGTCTTGCTCTATTGAAAGATAAAACGATTTTATCACTATAATAATAAGAACTCCAAGCAGTAGCAATGGAAATAATAAGAGCCAGGATAAGAGAAAAAGTACCAAAATTTAATGCATGACAAATATAATAAACAATAAATGTAAGGACAAGAACAAAAATCCCGATAATCACACTAGACTCTAATTTATTTTTTCTACTATTTTCAAACATACTAAAAATCCTTTCTTAAGAAAAGAAAAGGTGGAGTTTATTTTCCACCTTTTGATTCTTTTTAATTATGAATTAGAACCAAAATCTACTTTTACATTTTTTCTAGCTTCATCGCTTTCTGTTTTAAACAAATCACGAGCAGTGAAATGAAACATACTAGCAATCAGATTTGAAGGAAAAACTTGTAATTTTGTATTATACATTGTTACAGTATCATTATAGAACTGTCTTGAAAAGGAAATTTTATTTTCTGTATTTCTTAATTCTTCTGACAATTCTGTAAAGTTTTGATTTGCCTTTAATTCTGGATAATTCTCAGAAACGGCCATAATTGTTTTTAAAGCCGTAGATAATTGATGATCCAAATTGGCTTTTTCTGAAACCGTTTGTGTATTGGCCCAAGAAGTTCTAAGAGCAACTATTTTTTCAAAGGTTTCTCTTTCATGATTCATATATCCTTTTACAGTTTCTACGAAATTAGGAATTAAATCAAACCTTCTTTGTAACTGTACATCAATTTGACTCCATGCATTATCTACTCGTACTTTTGCTTGTACCAATCCATTATACATTCCGATAACAGCAAGAACAAGGATGATAACGATTCCTAATAAGATCCATCCAATCATATAAATTCCTCCTTAATTTTATTTTATGCAAATTTATCATATCATATTAAAGAAACTTATACAACAGAATTGTGAAGAAATTGTGAAAACAATCCTATTTTTCAAAAAATTAAAAAATTTTCAAAAAAGTAGTACCAAAAAGAAACTAAGTCATACTTTAGAAAAATCAACATATAATAAAATAAGGAAGTTGTCTAAAATCGGACAAAGTGCTGAAAAATAAACAAAAAATCCAAGATTTGACAAAAAAAAATAACAATGATATACTAACATTGTTTCCAAAAGGAGGAAGAAATTTTTATGAAAAAACAAGAAAAAGCTTCTCTATCCATAATGAAAATTATCTGTGTTAGTATCCTATTAATCCTAATATCAGGAATTGGGGTCATGGCAGTTAATACAAAATTAAATGATGTCAAAATTGTTCTTCAAAATGGATATGAAATGACAGTCTTAACAGCAAAGGTTAAAGTATCTGAAATATTAGAAGAAAATAATATATTGTTAAATGAAAATCAAAAAACAATACCAGATTTAGAAAGCGAAATTGTGGCAGGACAAAAAATTAGAATTACAGACAAATCCTATCAAGAAGTACAAATTGCTAAAATTTCAGAAGAAGGGGTAGAAACATCATTAAATCAATTACTAGAAAATTATGCACCAATTACCGAAAAAATAGTAGTAGAACAAGTCGTAATTCCATATGAAACCATTACTAAAAATACAACAGAAACATCAGGAAATACAACAAACAAAGTGTTACAACAAGGACAAGATGGATTAAAAGAAGTGACTTATAAAATAAAATATCAAAAAGAAAAAGAAATAGAAAAAACGTTCCTATCAGAGAATGTGATAAAAGAACCAGTTAACAAAATTGTGCAAGTACAAAAAAATGCAACATCAAGAAGCTCTAACTTACCAAGAACAACAGTAAGTGATGCCACAGGAGGAAGTACTTATAAAATAACAGCTTATTGTCCTTGTGCAAAATGTTGTGGAAAAGCAACTGGAAGAACTGCTTCAGGAACCAAAGCAACAGCAGGAAGAACAGTGGCAGCTTCTAGTAAATTTGCCTTTGGAACACAATTAAATATAGGAGGACACATCTATACAGTAGAAGATAGAGGAGGAGCCATCCAAGGAAATAAAATTGACATCTATGTTAATTCTCATGCAGAAGCACTACAATGGGGTGTTCGTTATTTAAAAGTGGATGTAGTCAATTAATCATTTTTATACAAAAAGTATATTCAAAATAGAATATGCTTTTTTCATTTATGAAGAACCTAGTTGCTTTTCTTTCTATTTTATAGTAAAATCATAGGCAAATGAAACCATATCAAAAGGTGGAGGAAGGAAAAGAAAATGAAACTAATTTCATGGAATGTCAATGGAATAAGAGCTTGTGTTAACAAAGGATTTGTTGAATTTTTTGAGCAAGCAAAAGCAGATATTTTTTGTATTCAAGAAACCAAATGTCAACCAGATCAAATTCAATTGGAATTTGATGGATATAAGAGTTATTGGAATAGTGCAGAAAAGAAAGGGTATTCGGGAACCGCTGTTTTTACGAAAATAGATCCGATCTCTGTCACATATGGAATAGGGATCGAAGAACATGACAAAGAGGGACGAATCATTACATTAGAGTTTGAGGATTTTTTCTTAGTAAACAATTATACTCCAAATTCTAAAAGAGGATTGGAGAGATTAGCTTATCGACAAGTATGGGAAGATGAAATACGTGCATATTTATTGAAATTAAATCAAAAAAAACCGATTATTATGTGTGGAGATTTAAATGTTGCACATCAAGAAATCGATTTAAAAAATCCAAAAAGCAATCGTGGAAATGCAGGATTTACAGACGAAGAAAGAGAAAAAATGACAAAATTATTAGAGGTAGGATTTACCGATAGTTTTCGTTTTCTTTATCCAAAAAAAGAAGAAGCTTATAGTTGGTGGTCTTATATGGGAAGAGCCAGAGAAAAGAACATAGGATGGAGAATCGATTACTTTATTGTATCAAATGACATACAAGAAAAGATTCAAGAAGCAAAGATTGATCCGGAAATTATGGGGAGTGATCATTGTCCAGTTGAATTAGAATTAGAGGAATGGCTAAAGTGTGCCTGTCCCAATTTAGCCATTAGAGAAAATAGGGAGACAGAAAAATAAAAGAAAAGAGAGGAAAGAAAAAATGGATGAAATGAAGAATCATGGGAAAAAGTGGCTATATTGGTTTGCATTAGCAGTAGCAATAATTATTGTATATAAAGCATTTGATAATTTGGGGGAAGTTATGGGAGTGATTGCTAAATTTTTTGAGATTATAACTCCATTTCTAGTAGGAATTTTTATTAGTTACTTATTTTATATGCCATGTAAAAAAATAGAAGAGGTCTATAAAAAATCAAAAAGTAAATGGATGACAAAAAAAGCAAGAGCGCTTAGTATTTTAACAGTATATATTATTGTATTACTATTATTAGTAATTCTAGTTAATTTTATATTACCAGTTGTATTAGAGAGTATAACAGATTTAATTAATAATATACAAAATTATTATGAAATCGCAATGGATAAATATAATCATTTGCCAGAAGATAACTTATTAAAAAGTGATGTGGTAAAAGATGCGATACAGAATATCCAAAACTTAGATATCAAACAATATTTTCAACTAGAAAAAATATTTGAATATGTTATGAATGCAATTGATGCCGTTACTGGAATTTTTGATATATTTGTGGCAGTTATTGTATCTGTATATATTTTAGCAGAAAGAGTAGAAATCTTAAATTCCATTAAAAAACTGGCAGGAGCTGTGTTAAAAGAAAAAACTTATAAAAATTTAGATAAATATTTCAATAATTCAAATGAAATTTTCTTCAAATTTATTGCGAGTCAATTTTTAGATGCTATTATTGTAGGGATCATGACAACCATTGCAATGAGCATAATGGGAATTAAATTTGCACCATTATTAGGATTTTTAATTGGATTATTTAATATGATTCCATACATAGGAGCAATTATTGCGGTTGCTATTACAGCTGTTATTACATTAATAACAGGTGGTATTTCACAAACCATTTGGATGTTGATTGTAGTCATCGTTTTACAACAAATTGATGCTAATGTGATCAATCCGAAAATTATTGGGCAGTCTTTAAAAATTAGTCCATTATTAGTGATTTTTGCAATTACAGTAGGTGGTGCTTATTTTGGAATAGTAGGAATGTTTTTAGCGGTTCCAGTTATTGCTGTGATTCGAATTTTAATAGAAGATTATATCCATTATAAAGTAGCGATAGGAAAAAATGATTAGGAAGCAAATTTGCTATTTTATGTAAAATGAAGTATAATAGAAATATACAAAGAAACAGGAGTCCTTATAGTTTAACCAAAAGGCTCGAGACAAGAACAAATTATATAAGGAGGTTTTTATGAAAAAAGAACATTTAAGGAATCTGATGCTGATGGGAGTATTTACTTTTATCTTGATGCCATTGGCACTCATACTGATGAATCAGTATGTAGAAAAGAGACAGCGGGAAGAAGTGAAGGCTGCTTATGAAGTGGGCGTCAGAATGGCAGATTCCAAGTGGCTGTATAGGGAGGGGAAGCTGAATTTAGAAGAATTAAACCAAATAAATGATGCTACCCGAAGCTTACCTTATGAAGAGTTAGAACAGCTATTGGGAGAACTTTTAGAGGGAAAAGAAAAAGAATACCTCAAAGAAAAAAGCATGATGGAGTCTAATTCTATCCAATAAGAGCCAACAAATTGTATGTTCTAAAAAATAGGAGAGATCTAAAAAATCTCTCCTATTTTTTGATTTATCCTCTTTGTAGTAGATATTGAATTCCACCATTAGCAGCAGCAGTCAAACCAAGAACAATAAAACCAGCTGTGACAACTCCTAAAACAATAGGAGGAATTGCTTTTTTGGGTGGAAGATCTAAAAAGTTAGCAATTAAAGAACCAACCCAAGCACCTGTACCAGGTAATGGGATTGCAACGAATAGAAATAATCCAATTGCTGTAAAGTTTTGTAACTTCTCACTTTCTGCAATTTTCTGAGTAGCTCGATTAGAAGCCCAATCAATTACTACTTTAAATGGTTTCCATCTTCCAAAAAAATCAAATAAAGGTCGAATATATTTTACAATAAAATATATGGGAATGATATTTCCAATAAAACTACAAATAAAAGATTCGATATAATTTAAATGAAAAGTAAAAACACCAATAGGAATGGCTCCTCTTAACTCAATAATTGGGATCATACCAACAATTCCTGTTAAGATATATTTCAAAATAATGGGTAAACTTGCCATTTTTTTTCATCCTCTCTAATAAAAATTCTTTTTGCATTGTACTACAAAAAAAATAAATTGTCTAGTATAGATTTAAGAAAGGTATCAAAAAAATCCTTCAAACCATTGACATCCGTAAGAAAAATGTGGTAAAATATAGATTGATTTTTATTCAAATTTGTTAAAAATTAGAAAAAGAGGAATCAAATGCAAGTGCCCCTAAGGAAAAACGATTTGGAACAAGCAGGCAAATCGAGAGAAATTAGATTTGTAACTTGCCTTTGAGAAGGACTTTTTTTAATTCTATAAAATTTAATTTCTGCTTAATATTTATTTGAGGAGTGATTTTTTTGAAAATCAAAGAAGTAAATTACGAGAAAGCTTCTCGTAAAGATTTCGCAAAAGTTGGCGACTATATCGAAATGCCTAACCTAATCAAAGTGCAAAGAGACTCTTATGACTGGTTTATCGAAGAAGGATTAGGAGAAGTATTAAAAGATATCTCACCAATTGAAGACTACTCAGGAAATTTAGTTCTTGAATTTTTCGATTATTACATGGAAGACAAAACAAAATACACAGTAGAAGAAGCAAAAGAAAGAGATGCTACTTATTCTTCTAGGCTACATGTAAAAGTAAGATTAATCAATCGTGAAACAGGTGAAATCAAAGAACAAGAAATTTATTTAGGAGATTTTCCATTAATGACAAATAGTGGAACTTTTGTTATCAATGGAGCAGAAAGAGTAGTAGTTAGCCAATTAGTTCGTTCACCAGGTTGTTATTATGGAGAGGAATTTGATACCAAAACAGGAAAAAGAACTTATAACTCTACTATTATGCCACTTCGTGGAGCATGGTTAGAATACGAAACCGATGGAAATGATATTTTTTATGTTCGTGTGGATCGAACTAGAAAAGTACCAGTTACTACTTTATTAAGAGCAATTGGGCTAGCAACAGATCAACAAATTAGAGACTTATTTGGGGACGAAGAGATGATCCAAGCAACCCTTGCAAAAGATACGGTGAAAGACCAAGAGGAAGCATTGATTGAAGTATACAAAAAATTAAGACCAGGAGAGCTTCCAACCGTAGATGCAGCAAAGAACTTATTTAATGGTTTATTCTATGACAATAAAAGATATGATTTAGCCAAAGTAGGAAGATATAAATTCAATCAAAAATTAGGATTAGCAGGAAGAATCAAAGACAAAGTAGCAGCAGAAAATATCGTTGATAATGAAACAGGGGAAGTATTGGTACAAGCAGGAGAAATCATTTCAGAAGAAAGAGCAGAAGAAATTCAAAATGCAGGAATCAATATGGTTGATATTATATTGGGAGAAAGAAAAATAAGAATTATAGGAAATAGTACAGTTAATATCCATAAAGTATTACCAAACGTTGATTTAAGTAAATTACATTTTAGAGAATATGTGAATTATAATGTGTTAAAAAATATCATAGATCATACAGATCCAAAAGATTTCGCAAAAATAATTGCAGAAAGACAAGAAGAATTAGTAGCAAAGCATATTACAACAGAGGATATGATTGCTTCTATCAATTATTTATTAAATTTATCCCATGGATTAGGAAAACCAGATGATATCGATCACTTAGCAAACCGTAGAATTCGTCAAGTAGGAGAATTATTACAAAATCAATTCCGCATTGGTTTAACTAGATTAGAAAGAGTAGTTCGTGAAAGAATGACCATTCAAGATTTAGATGTAGTAACTCCACAAACTTTAATTAATACGAAACCAATTACATCTGCCATTCGAGAATTCTTTGGAAGTTCACAATTATCCCAATTTATGGATCAAACCAACCCATTGTCTGAGTTGACCCATAAGAGAAGAATATCTGCTTTGGGACCAGGTGGATTAACAAGAGAAAGAGCAGGCTTTGAAGTACGTGATGTTCATTATACTCACTATGGTAGATTATGTCCAATCGAATCACCAGAAGGACCAAATATTGGACTTATTTCAGCCCTTTCTTCTTTTGCTAGTATTAATGAATATGGGTTTATTGAAACACCTTATCGTAAAATAGATCCAGAAACACATAAATTAACAGATATAGTAGAATATATGAGTGCAGATGTAGAAGATAATTATATTATTGCACAAGCATCTGAACCAGTTGATAAAAATGGAAAATTCCAAGAAGAAAGAATCAGGGTAAGATTTAAAAATGAAGTCATTGAAGTAGATCGTGACAAAGTACAATATGTAGATGTTTCACCAAAACAATTAGTATCCATCGCTGCTGCTATGATCCCATTCTTAGAGCATGATGATGCTAAAAGAGCATTAATGGGAGCTAACATGCAACGTCAAGCAGTGCCTCTTATGATTACAGAAAGTCCAATTGTAGGAACAGGAATTGAATATCGAGCAGCAAAAGATTCTGGAATTTTAGTATTAGCAGAAGAAGATGGTGTGATAGAGAAAGTAACTGGTGATAGTATAACGGTAAAATATGATAGTAAAAAGACAATAAATCACAAACTTCGTAAATTTAAAAGAACCAATGGCGGAACATGTATTAATCAAAAACCAATTGTAAAAGTAGGAGAAAAAGTTAAAAAAGGTGATGTAATAGCAGATGGACCATCTACCAATAAAGGGGAAATGGCATTAGGAAAAAATGTTTTAGTGGCTTTTTCAACCTGGGAAGGATACAACTACGAAGACGCGATTTTAATTAATGAAAAATTAGTCAAAGAAGATGTATTTACTTCGATTCATATTGAAGAATATGACTGCGAATGTCGTGATACGAAATTGGGAGCAGAAGAAATCACACGAGATATACCAAACATTGGGGATGATTCGTTAAAAGATTTAGATGAAAATGGAATCATTCGAATTGGAGCAGAAGTAAGACCAGGAGACATTTTAGTAGGAAAAGTTACCCCAAAAGGAGAAACGGAATTAACTGCTGAAGAAAGACTATTAAGAGCTATTTTTGGAGAAAAAGCAAGAGAAGTAAGAGATACTTCTTTAAGAGTACCACATGGAGAAGCAGGAACGATTGTAGATGTTAAAATCTTTACAAGAGATAATTCTGATGAATTGGGACCAGGAGTGAATCAAATCATTCGTTGTTACATAGCAACCAAAAGAAAAATTTCAGTAGGAGATAAAATGGCAGGAAGGCATGGTAATAAAGGTGTTATTTCAAGAGTTTTACCAGAAGAAGATATGCCATTTATGCCAGATGGTACCCCAATTGATATCTTATTAAATCCACTTGGAGTTCCTTCTCGTATGAACTTAGGTCAAGTTTTAGAAGTACACTTAGGAGGAGCTGCTAAGGCATTAGGATGGAAGATTGCTACACCAGTATTCGATGGAGCAGATGAAGAAGATGTCAAAAAATTATTAGCAGAAGCAGGTATGAGTGAAGATGGAAAAACGATTTTATATGATGGTAGAACAGGGGATCCATTTGATAAACCAATCACAGTTGGTGTGATGTATATGTTGAAACTACACCATTTAGTAGATGATAAAATTCATGCTCGTTCAACAGGACCTTATTCTTTGGTTACACAACAGCCACTAGGAGGAAAAGCACAATTTGGAGGACAACGTTTTGGAGAAATGGAAGTTTGGGCATTAGAAGCTTATGGAGCATCTTATACTTTACAAGAGATGTTAACTGTGAAGTCAGATGATATAGTAGGAAGAGTAAAAACTTATGAAGCAATTGTAAAAGGAGAAAATGTACCAGAACCAGGAGTACCAGAAAGCTTTAAAGTTCTTGTAAAAGAATTACAGTCACTAGGATTAGATGTTCGTCTATATTCAGAAGATAATCAAGAATTAGAACTGAAAGAAAACATTGAAGAAGGAATCGAATATGATCCAGAAAAAGAAAAGAAACTATTATCAGAAGATGAAATTTTAGCAGATGGAGATTTAGATGGTTATAGTGAAGAAACAGAAGAGGATATTTTATTAGAAGACGAAATGGTTGACTTAGAAGAAGAGAGTGATGAACTTTTTGAAGAACTTGGAGATGAAGAAGACGAATTATTATTTGACAATGACTTAGCAGAGGATAACCTAGATAATGATGAAGATCTTATAGAATAAGAGAAAACTTTATAAAAAGGATGTAGAAAATGGAAGATAAAAGTTTTAAGAGGAATTTACAAGATAAAAATGCTGAAAAACTACAAAAAAAGTTAGCCGAAGAAGCGATGATAGGAAAGATATTTTCAGCAATTAGCAAATTAAATTTGAAGAACCAAGAAAAAGGACCTAAATTAGAAGAGATAGTAGAAAAAGTGGCTTGTCAATATCAAATTTCAGATACGTCTAAATTTAAAAAAAGCATGAGAAAGAAATTATTGTCAGGAAACTATATTTATCGGATTAGATAAGGATGGTTTCATTGTTGCAAGGTATAACTATGTGACAATGAAAGCATTAGAACGAGATCAAGAATTAGAAAAATCAGCAAAAGAAGGAAAAGAAAAAACAAGAAGAATTGTAGAAGAGATTCTGGAAAAAATAAAAACAAAACAAGAAGTGACAAGAAAAAACGTTTTGAATTATTTAGAAGAAAATTATAATGAACGAGATAATGAAGATTG
>CASAUJ010000034.1 GCA_949118805.1 uncultured Clostridia bacterium
ATTATACACCTTTTTTTTGGTTTTGTCTACATAAAAAGTTAATTTTATTCAAAAAAGTTATATTTTTCCTGCATTTTGGCTATTATTTTTTTGATATATCTTGTAAAGTGTTTGAATAATTAGTATTTCATAAGTTTTTAAAAGTTGCCCTTTTTCCTTTTTTATTCTTTTTTCCTCAATTTCTATTATGTTTCCATTACGATTTTTTAAAGTTTTCTGCCAATATACTAAAATATCTGTCTCACTATTACTTGAAATTGTAACATCTGCTTTTTGATTTAATCCATAAGTAATTAGGTTTTTCATTTCTTTGGGTTCTGGATTTTTATCTGTATTCATCATAAAATATTGTGTTGTTTCAAAAATTTTCTGTAATATCTCTTTATTGTTTTTAAATTTTTCTAAACTTTCTTCTACAATAATTGTTTCAAATTTAATATTTTTGATATTTTCAATGCTCTTTAGATTAATTAACACAAAATTCAAGTTTTCTTCTTTGCTTTCTTCTAGCATTTTTTTCTTGATTTTTTCAAAACATCTTTTATTTGTGATCATACCGATAAATGACATTTTCTATCCCCTATTACTTAATTTTTATTATTATTTCCTTTTTTGGTAAAAATATACTCTTACTTACTTTTTTATTTGTGTCCCATTGTTATTAATCGTATAGTTTTCTTGTACAATTAACTCTGAAACTTTTACTACTTCTAACCCTTTTTCTTTGATATTTTTTAATAATTGCTCTAAACTATCAGCTGTATGTTTCGTTCCATTATGACTTAAAATGATATCTCCTTCTTTTATTTTTCCTTCTAGTCGTTTCCACATTTCTTCTCCTGTTAATCCTGTATAATCTAACGTATCTAAATTCCATTGAATGGTATGATACCCTTTGTCTTGTGCTGCTTTTATCACAGTATCATTATATTCCCCATATGGTGCTCGGTAAATTTTGGTTCTTTTTCCTGTTATCTTTTCGATCTTATCATTGCTTTTTTCTATTTCTTCAATATTTTTTTCATAAGTTAATTTATTAACATGTGGATGTGTGTTACTATGGCTAGCTATTTCATGCCCTGCTTCATGTATTTTTTTTGCCGCTTCTGGAAATTTGTCAATCCAGTCTCCTACCATAAAAAATGTTATTTTGGTTTGATTATCTTGTAAAATTTTCAAAATCTGATCAATATCGTCTGCATTCCAAGCACAATTCATAGTAAATGCAACTTTTTTTTCTTTGGTTTGTACATTATAAATAGGCAATAACTTTCCCGTTGTACTTGCTGTTTCTATGGTATTTTTTTCATTATTGGTGTCATTCATACTTCCTGCTACACAAAATAAAAGTACTACTGTTACAATTGATACTAGATAAGTATATATTTTTTGCTTGTTAAATACGAAAAACATAAAAATCCCTCCTCTTCATGCTATTTAATTGTATGCTTTTTCTTAATAGAAAATACATTAAAATAAAAAGACATCGTATATACTACGTCTTAATTTAAATTAAAAAATTCTAATTATCTTATAAATTTTCAAATTTGATTTACATTAGAACTGCTTAAATATCCATAATTTTCACTAATATCGTTATTGTATTCTCTTGAAAAGACAAAATAAGTCCCATTATACATCTACCATTCTGTATTTGCTATTTTTACGCCACAATTTAGGCGAATTGTAGCGTACCATTAATTTGAATTTGTTATTTTGAAGTAAATCTTTTCTGTTTCTACTTTTTCTTTCTTTTCCCCTTTTGCAGTTACGCTTTTATTTAAAATCTCATCTTTTGTTTTATAGTAGTAATCGTTATTCCAACTAAGATAAGTAATATAATTATTGTTCCTATTAAAGCAATAGTATAATTCCCTTATTTTTCATTTGTTTCTCTCTTTTCTTATTTTTAAATCAATTATATTAATTCTGTTTATGTTATGTCGATAACATTACAATTCATAATCTTTCATATTTAGGTAAAAACACAAAAATTCCTTCAAAGAAAAATATTTTACACTCTACTTTTCTTTGAAGGAAAATAACGATTTTTATTTCTTGTTAATCATAATCATACCATCTATTATTTCTGTAATTTCTATGATAGTAATTATTATCATCTAAAGAATCCGAAATCCCTATTATAAATCCTGTTACAAATGCAAAAATAACGATAATTATTGTAACAACTAATCCAATAGAACCTGTTACAATTCCTGTTATGGCCATGCCTTTTCCTGTTGATTTTACTCCTAAAATACCAAAAATCACAGCTAAAATTGCACAAGGTATTGAAATATACCATAAACAGAAAAATACTAATGATACGATTCCTAAAACCATTGCGGCAATCCCAAAACCTTTTCGATCTGATTTAGCAGATACGGTTTGTTTCTCTTCTTCTATTTTTGAATTTCCAGTTTCTTGTACTGTTTCTACTTCTATTATCTCTTTCTTTTCTTCTTCCATTTTCATTGCCCCTTTCTTTATATTTCTATTATACTCTCTTTTTCCTATTTTTACAAGAAATTTCTTAGAATTGTATAAATCAATAGTAAAATTATAAAAATAATTCCATACCAATATCTAGGATATAACCATGTAGCAATCTTTTTCTTTCGATTTCTATTAAACACATAGAGGATATTTACCATTCCTAAATAGATTATTCCTAGAAAGAATATAATATGCGAAAAAAAGGATTCTACTAAATTTCCTTTTAATAAATTACTAATACATCTTGTTCCTCCACAAGCTGGGCATAAAATACCAGTTGCTTGATAAATCCAACAAGATGGTATAAATTGAACATAATTAAATTTTACAAAATAATACAAAATAACCACTAAAACTATTTCGCTTCCTAAAATGATCACACTCTTTTTGCTCATTTGATTAACTCCTTACTTTCTCTTTTATTATACAAAATATTTTTTAAGAATACTAGACATTTTTCTTCAACATTTTACGTTTTTTTCATATTATATTATAAAGTAGCTATAAAGCTATAAAAAAGAAAGGAAGGATAAATTATGGAAATGGATAACAAAAAACCTTTTTGTCCAGTTCTAGATGTTGATGGAGTAATTTCAGGAGGAAAACAATTTGATCTTGATATTACTTTACCAGAAGACAATCGTGATGTTATTTATGGTGTTGTAAAAAATTGTTTTAAAGAACCAGTTAAAGATGCTGTTGTAAAATTAGTAGAAGTTGTTTGTGAACATGGTAAAGAAGAAAGAAGACCAATTGGACACACTTTCACTGATAAAGAAGGAGAATTTGTTTTTGGACCTCTTTGTCCTGGAAAAGAATATGCTCTTCAAATTTGGGTAAATGACACTAAAAAAATTAAAATTTGTGCAAAATGTCATCATGAAGGTAGATGCTTAAAAGGTGAAAAATGTGACAAATGTGATTGTTTTATCAACGATTGTGATAAATGTGAAAAAGAAGAATTAGATTGTTTTGAAAAACCTGAATGTAAATAACAATAGAAATCAAAAAAGAAGTATCGCAATACTTCTTTTTTGATTTCTCCTCTAACTTACGAAAAAACAAACTTACATCATTCCCATTTTCTTAGCAAATTGTTTTCCTTTTTTCATTAATTTCTTTTTACTCATTCCTTCGTTTTCTGCATACATCATCCATAATCCTGTTGTAATTAAACCACCAATCATAACACCTTTAACAAATTTCATTTTATTCACCTCAATTTTATTGTTCCTTTTTTACTCTTTTTTATTCTTTTTTCCATATAATTTAAAAATGGAATATATTTCATTAAGCGTGATCACAGCTAAAAAAGCACCAAAACATTTTTTTAAAATTTGCACATCTATATGAATAGAAATGTTAGCTCCTAGAATGGCTCCTAGAATTCCAAACACAGAAATTAATAAAGCTAGTTTTGTATCAATATTTTTATTTTTGAAATTAACTATAATGGCTACAATCGCAGTTGGTATAAAAAAAATAAGATTGGTCGCTTGTGCTATATGTTGTTCAACTCCTAACAAAAAAGTCAAAAGAAAGATTAGAATAGTTCCTCCTCCCATACCTGTTCCACTTACAATTCCTGATACAATTCCAATAATAATTTCTGTCATATTTTTTGTCCCTTCCCTTTTCTCTTAATTTAATTCTATCCTGCAATCATTTTATAGGAAATGTAAGCTAAAAAGATAGTAAATACTACTTTCATTACTTCTTTTGGCAATTTTTTTAACAACTTTGCTCCTATATATCCTCCAATTACGCCTCCCAATGCACATAAAAAAGCTATATCCCAGTTAATAAAATTTCCTTGGTAATAAAAAAAGCTACTTGTAATTACCATTGGCAAAATACAAAATACTGATGTTCCTCTCGCTTTTGTATCGTCTATTTCTAATAAATGAATAAATGCTGGAACTAATATCATTCCTCCACCTGTTGAAAACAATCCACTTATTATTCCTGCTAACAATCCGATTATCATCTTTTTTATCATAATAAAAACCTACTTTTTAATAGGTTTTCCAATTTTAATTTTCTTATTCAAATTCATGTAAAATAAGAATATCTTGATGTGCAATGGGGACGTTTCTTTTTTCACATATAATGTGAAAAAAGAAACGTCCCCATTGCACATCAATCTAGTTGATAATATTTTGTTCCCAACATTTTATCTGGCAAATATTGTTGTTCTACCTGATTTCCTGGGAAATCATGTGGATATAAATAGCCTTCACTGTAACCTAGTTCCCTCATTTTTTCAATCGGTGCATTTCGTATGTGCATGGGAATTTCTCCTGTATCTTTTGTTTGCACATCTTCTAATGCTTGATTAATTCCTTTATAGGTTGCATTGGATTTTTTCGATGTAGCAACATATACTGCTGCTTCTGATAATAATATTCTTGCTTCTGGCATTCCTATCATGTGAACAGCTTGCATTGCTGCATTCGCCACTACTAATGCATTTGGATTTGCCATTCCTACGTCTTCTGAAGCACAAATTACAATTCTTCTTGCTAAGAACAATGGATCTTCTCCCCCATTTAATGCCCTTGCTAAATAAAAAATAGTAGCATCTGGATCAGAACCTCTCATTGATTTTATAAATGCACTTATATTATCATAATGTTCTTCTCCATTTTTATCAAAAATAGCTTTTCTATTTTGTATACTATTTTTTATTACTTCATCTGTTAAATGAATCCATCCATCTTCTGCTATTGGTGTTGTTAATGTTCCTACTTCTAATCCATTTAAAGCGGTTCTAACATCTCCATTGCTAATTGCTGCTATTTTTCTTAGTGTTTCATCTTCTATTTTTATGTTATATTCTCCTAATCCATCTTTTCTCTCTACAGCACTTTTTAAAACATGATAAATATCTTCCTCTGTTAATGGATTTAATTTAATAACCATTGATCTCGAAATTAACGCCTTATTTACTTCAAAATAGGGATTTTCAGTGGTTGCTCCAATCAAAATAACAGTTCCATTTTCAACAAATGGAAGTAATGCATCTTGTTGTAATTTATTAAATCTATGAATCTCATCAATAAATAAAATACTTTTACCAATCGGATTAAGCATAAAATTTTTAGTTTCTTCAACCACCTTTTTGATATCTGCTACTCCTGATGTTACTGCATTTATTTTATAAAATTTATATTTTGTAGTTTCACTAATAACCCTTGCTAAAGAGGTTTTTCCACACCCTGGTGGTCCAAATAAAATAATACTAGATAATCTATCTGCTTTTATCGTTCGGTATAAAATCTTATCTTTTCCAATTACATGCTCCTGCCCCACATATTCTTCCAATGTTTTTGGCCTCATGCGAAAAGCTAATGGTTCATTAGAATTCATGACCATTTCCTCCATCCAAAACTCATTTTCCTAAAAGAATTAAACCTTTTTTGATTAATTCTTCTGTTGATAATTCATCTTTATCTAATTTTGTAAATGCTTTTTCAATTTCTTTTTTGTTATATCCTAACACTTGTAATGCTGCCATTGCTTCTGAAATTTTATTATTCTTTTCTAGTGCTATTTGTAATTTTCCTTTTTCTTCTGTTTCTTTTTTTGCCTTACCTTGAGAGCTGATCGTTTCTTTTATCTGTTCGATTTGTTGCTCTTTGGTTATTTTATCTTTTAATTCTAAGATGATCCTTTGTGCAGATTTCGCTCCAATTCCTGGAATCCCTGTTAAAGCTTTAACATCCTCTGAAATAACTGCTAAGGCAAATTCTGATGGAGCACAAACGGCTAACATTGTTAATGCTGTTTTAGCTCCCACTCCACTTACACTAATCAATAATTCAAACATTTTTAATTCTTCTAAAGTATTAAATCCATAAATGCTAATATCATCTTCTCTTACCTTATAATAGGTATGCACTTTTACGGTTTCTCCTATATTTCCTATTTTTTCAATCCCTACTTCTGACATAAATATTTTATAACCTAGCCCACCTACATCAATAACAATATATCCTGTCATTTTCATTTCTAAGGTTCCTTTTACATATGCTAACATCTCTTTTTCCTTCCTTCGTTTCTTGATTTAATTATTTCATAATTTATGTGTCAAACAAATAAGTAGCTTCTAAATCTGCTTCGTGTGTTAGTAAAGCAATTGGATATTTTGTATAACTACTTCCAATGGCATTGTAATTTTCTTTTGGTTCTGTATATCCCATATGCCAACGAATAGAATATTTTTCTTCTGGTGTTAATTTAATGTATTCTGTAATCATCATGACAGATTTTTCTCCATGTCCATAAGGAATGGTGTCATCTACTGTATAATATGGTACTTTTTCCCATACTCCTAGTGCATTTTTCGCATTTCGATAATCGATTTTATAAAAATTAGTTTTACAAATATCATGTAATAATGCAATTAATATAATAGATTCTTCTGGTATATCCATTGGTATAATACAATTTTGCACTTTGTGTTTTAGGATTTCATATACTTTTAAGCTATGTTCTACTAACCCACCTTCATGATCTCCATGAAATCGAGTACTAGCTGGTGCTACAAAAAAGTCTGATTTTTCTAAAAAATGGATTAACTCTTCTATTCCTTCTCTTTTTACTGTTTTTAATAATTCTAAAAATTGTTCTTTCATTTTTCCTACCCTTTCTTTTGGTTCCTTTTCCTCCTCATTTTATAAGCATTTCTTTATCCTGTCAAGAGTTTTCTATCATTTTATAAAAAGTTTTTATCCTTTGCTACTGTAAAAAGAACAACAAATACAGCCAAGGCAGTTATCACACGTTTGTTTGCAATAACTACCTTTTTCTGAATTATATTTATTTTTGTTTTCCTTCTTAATATTTCTTTATTTCCAATCTTAATTCACATCATGACTTTTTTGGAACATAAACACAGGTTACCCCCTTGACATTATCTTGGTGGATAACCTATCTTCTTATGGCCATATTACATTATCTGGCACTTCATATTCATTCTCTCCTGTTGAGATAGCATTTAATGTTTCAGCCACTATAATATAATGAAATTTTTCGCCATTATTTACTTCTTCTTTTATATTTTCTAATTTTATTGAAACTCTATCGGTTACTTCATTTTCTCCAACTATTTCTGAATAATAGCAATATCCATCTTCCCTTGAATTCCATTTTCCACTTGCATCCAATATATTTATATCTCCTTCTGAGGCAAAGAATTTTACTCTTACATATTTTGCTTTCTTGGAACTAGCACTATTTCGAATTCCTGTTTCAAAGGTCCAATTTGAAAAATCAATTTCTAATGGAATTGTCTCTCGAGACAATGCTTTCTCCTCTAATATGCTTAAATTCCATGCTTCGTCTTCATCATAACTAATTTCATAAGTTTCGCTTCCTACTTCTATTCCTGTTTTATTATTGTATTCATGTACAAATGTTAGAGAATTAGATTCTCCTTGTAGATAAGATTGTGATTCACTACTGATACAGCTATAAATAGTACCTGCATATAATTCTTTTACTGTTACTTGGGCTTTCCTTGGTATATTTTCTACTACTATTTTAGTTTGTTCTTTTTCCACTTTAGCACTAACTATATCGGAAAAAACTTGATTTCCATCCAGTACCGCTTTCACTTCATACACTAAAATGCTTGGGGTTTGTGTTGTCTTATAATCATTGATTTTACTTGTTATTTCTAAATTTCCAGAGTTTATACTTGTCCTTATCATCCATGTTAAATGATAAGAAGATTCTGCGACATTATAATCTTGATTTTTATCTGGTGTAATTAATCCTTTCCTATTTTTTGTGATTCCAATTGATGAAACGGGATCGACTGCTATTTTAAGATCGCCATCATTAGCAATATCAATGGTATACATCATCTCTCCTGTATTCTCATCATAGGAATTCAAGAAAATCTCTTCTTTATCTCCTATCACAACAAACCAAAGGGATTCATCTAATTTTTTGGAGGAAAAGGCAATCTCCTTTTTTCCAACTTCTGTCTGAATGACTTCAATTGGATGAATCTGATCTGCTTTTATTCTATCCATTATTTCTGTTTTCCAATTTCGCCAATCTATATTATCTATTTTTAATGATTCAAATGGATCAATTACTCCTTCTTCAAAATATTCATCCAAAATTTCAACGTCTCTTAGTAAAGTCAGTGAACTAAATTCTTCACAAATTTTCACCTTTCCATTTGCGTCTATGTCAGCATATTTATAAATCGAAATAGGAACTCCTTTTCTTATCCCATTCCATTCTATTTCTCCTGTTTGAAAGGAAAGTGTTATTTTATATTCTTTTCCTTCTTGTTCTTCTATTTTTAAATCTGTTATTTCCCCTGTTTCTAAGTTTATTTTATATCGATAAACTTCTCTATTGGTTCCTATGACTTCTGTTGTTGCTTCCTTGATGTTCGATACATTATTGGTATATAATGGTTCCAAATTAAATTCTTCTTGCAATGCTTGTTTAAAAGTAATTTCTTTTTTTCGCCTTTCTGATACTATAATTGCTGAATTTACTGCAATTTCTATCTCTTCTTTTGCTTGGGAATATAGATAATCATCTGCTGCTTTTTTACTTTTCTTTAATGTTCCATTCTCTCCTACTAAATTAGCAATTGCTATTCCTGCTAATAGCAATAATACAATAACTGTTATAATCAAAGCAATCATAGTAATTCCTTTATGGTAAAGTTTCTTTCCTTTTAATTCTTCCATATTCCTATCCTCTCTATTATTTGAATTCAAATAAAATTAATTTTTTATGCTCCTTGACTTTTCTTTCCTATTTAAATTCTTCTTCTCTCTTATTTTCCAATTGTTTCTTCATATATTTTCGTAGTTTGCTAACTCCATTTTCTTTTTTTCTCGCTCCAAACTTTAAACCTTCTCTTTCCAATTCTCTCATTTTTGAAATCTCTATTTTCAAAAACCTTCTATCTTTTTTGGAAAATAAATATGGTTTTACATTATCTTCTTCTGAAAAAACACATATTGTATAATCTTTTTGCTTTTCTTCTTTCTCTCTATAACAATGAAAAACAAATATCTTTTTTTCCAGATAATTTGGAATTACTTTTCGAAAAACTCCACGATAAAATTTACTTACCTCTATGCCTCCCATCTCTTCATTTCCTCGATATAATAATTCATCTTCTAAAATGGTTTGTAACGCTTGATGTGGACTTTGATTTTTCACTTCTTCTTGCAATCTCTTTATTTCCTCATTTTTATAATCTTCTTTTCTCTTTATATATCCTAATTCTATCAACATTTCTGTTATCACATCTTGGTTTAATTGAAATTCACTTTCTTTATCTCCCCTAGTTTGCTGTTCAAAATGTTCTATTCTAGATCTTGTCTGTATATTCTCTAAATCTTGTTGTAAATCTGCTACCAATATTCTTCCACTTTTCATTTTAATAATTGGCTTCATATGTTCTTCTTCTTTGTCTACAACACTATTAAAAGCTTCTATCCCAAACTCTCTTAGAATACTACAATATAAATAAGTTAAAGATACACAAATGATCTTTCTTTCTCTTGCAATTTCATCTATTCTATTTTTTTGGCTTTGTGCTAATCGATATATTTTCCTCCTTGTTTGTGAATTTCCAAAATAGTATCTTTCATCAAATGCTTTTATTTTTCCTAATTCCACATAAACATAGAAAGCCTTTTTTATTTCTACTTCTTCCTCATTTCCTTTAAAGTCAGGCATATTTTGTTTTAATTTCTCGATCATTTCTTTTTGATTCATTCTTCATCACCTTATTTTTGTTTTTAGTATAGCATAAGGAAATCATGAAATCAACAAAAGAGTTACATAATTAAAAATTATCTGACTCTTTGCTTCTTATTTTGACTCACATAAAAACCCCACCTTTGCCTACTTTACCATTTAGTCGTTACGATAGCATTTATCATATGTTATATAAAATTACAACTTCCAATTAGCTTTCTTACTTTTTATTCTTTTCATTGCTTCTATGGTATTCTCTTTGGTGGCAAAAGCCGTTAATCGAAAATACCCTTCTCCCTGTTTTCCAAATCCACTTCCTGGAGTTCCTACTATATTAACCTCTTCCAAGAATTGATCAAAAAACTCCCAAGAACTCATACCATTTGGTACTTTTAACCAGACATAAGGGGAGTTGACTCCTCCATATACTGTAAATCCTGCTTCTTCTAATCCATCTTTCATAATTTTAGCATTTTCTAAATAGGCTTTAATACTTTCCTGAATTTGCTTTTTTCCTTCTTTTGTATAAATCGCTTCCGCTGCTCTTTGTACGATATAAGAAACCCCATTAAACTTCGTGCAAGTCCTACGATTCCATAATTGATTTAAACTAACTTTTTTTCCTGTTTTAGTATATCCTTTTAATGCTTTTGGAACCACTACATAAGCACATCTAATTCCTGTAAATCCTGCTGTTTTTGAATAACTTCTAAATTCAATAGCAACTTCTTTTGCTCCTTCTATTTCATAAATACTATGAGGAATCTCTCTTTCTGTAATAAAAGCTTCATAGGCAGAATCATATAAAATAATCGATTGATTTTCTTTTGCATAATCTACCCACTTTTTCAATTCTTCCTTTGATAAAACGGTTCCTGTTGGATTATTGGGAAAACATAGATAAATCATATCAACTTTTTCCTTTGGTAATGCTGGAACAAAGTTATTTTCTGCTGTGACTGGTAAATACATGATTTCTCTTCCAGACATTATATTGGTATCCAGATAAACAGGATAAACTGGATCTGTTATGGCTACCTTATTATTAGGAGCAAAAATATCTACTATATTTCCACAATCACATTTTGCTCCATCAGATATAAACACTTCTTCTTCTTCGATTTCTATCCCTCTTGCTTTATAGTCATTTTCCACAATTGCTTTTCGTAAAAAACCATATCCTTGTTCTGGTCCATATCCTCGAAATCCTTCTTTTGTCCCAACCTCTTCTACTGCTTTGTGCATTGCTTCTACACAAGCTGGTACAATTGGCTTTGTCACATCTCCGATTCCCAATTTAATCACTTTTTGATCAGGATGTTCTTTTGTAAACCTTTCTACTTTTTTGGCAATTGTAGAAAATAAATAACTTTCTTGTAATTTTAAAAAATTTTCATTGATCCAACTCATTTATGCTTCCTCCTTCTTAAAATCTTCTTCGATTTCTCCTTCAAATACAGTAGTAGCTGATCCTGTCATATAAACATGATGATCTTTCTCATTCCATTCTATTTCTAACGTTCCTCCGAAGCAATTCAATCCATACTTTTCGATTGGTAAGTCCATTTAGAAAACAAGCCACTGCTGTTGCACAAGCTCCTGTTCCACAAGCTAAAGTTTCTCCTGCTCCTCTTTCCCAGACTCTCATTTTTACGTGTTCCTTATCTTGAATTTGCACAAACTCTACATTTGTTTTGTTTGGAAAAACAGAAGCCACCTCTAATATTTTTCCATATTTTTCGACTTCAAAATTCTCCACATTTTCTACGATTGTTACAGCATGTGGATTTCCCATCGATACACAAGTAAAAGTAAATTCTTTTTCTAATGATTTTACTTTCAAACTTTTTACTGGTTCCTCTATTGCCATTACTGGAATCTTTTCTGGTGCTAATATTGGCTCTCCCATATCCACTCTTACTGTTTTTACTTTTCCTTTTTGACAATTTAAAACTAAAGTTTTAATCCCTGCTAATGTTTCAATGGTTATGACATTTTTGTTGGTTAAGCCTTTGTCATACACAAACTTTCCCACACAACGAATACCATTTCCACACATTTCTGCTTCACTTCCATCTGCATTAAACATCCTCATTTTAAAATCTGCTACTTCACTTTGACAAATTAAAATTAATCCATCTGATCCAATTCCAAAATGTCGGTTGCTAACAAATTGAGCTAGGAATGATTCGTTTTCTATGGTTTGATGAATCGCATCCATATACACATAATCATTTCCTAGCCCATGCATTTTTGTAAATTTTATCATTTTTTCCACCTTCTTTAGGTATTCAATAAGCAATGAAATATAGTTATATCTCATTAGGAGCATTTTATCATACCTCCTTTTGTTTGTAAAGTTTTTGTTTCTTATTTTTATTTTATGGATATCTTAATTTTTTATGAATTCTATTCCTTTGTTTTTGTATTTGTTATATAATAATAGTAGAAAAGAGGTCGATTGAACATGAAAATAATGAAGAAAATTTTGATTGTATTACTTATCCTATTTGTGATTGCCCTTAGTCTTATCTTTATGATTGGTTTTGGTTATTATTCCAATGCTTTAAAAGAAAAATCTTTAATGGCTCGTGTAGAAGATATTACGAGTCAAGAAAATTATACATCTTTTGAAGAATTATCAGAAAATTATATTCATGCTGTTATTGCAGTAGAAGATCATCGTTATTATCAACATGGAGCCATTGATCCGATTGGTATTGCCCGTGCTTTTTATACCAACATTCGTGATGGTGAATTTGATGAAGGAGGTAGCACCATTACTCAACAAGTTGCCAAAAATGTTGTCTTTCATCAGGACAAGACTTTACTTCGAAAATTAGGAGAAATTTTTGCTGCTTATGATCTAGAAAAAAATTATAGTAAAAATGAAATTTTTGCTTTGTATGTTAACTCTTCTTATTTTGGAGATGGTTATTATGGAATTTATGATGCTAGTATGGGATATTATAAAAAAGAACCAAAAGATTTAACTTTATCAGAAGCTAGTATGTTAGCTGGTGTTCCCAATGCTCCTTCTGTTTATGCCCCAACCGTAAATCCTGATTTAGCCAAAAAACGTCAAAAACATGTTCTAAAAAAAATGCTAGAATATGGCTATATTACACAAGAAGAAGCCAATAGCATTTCATAATTTATAAGCCAATGGGCAAAAACCTTTTGGCTTTTTTTATGTATGATGAAATGAATATCTTCATATATTGAACTATGGAGGTTCTTATGAAAATAATTGTTTTACATCGAAAACTTTTAGTTGGTATTGCTTTCTTTTCTTTTTTCTTTTTTTCTCTTATCTTTCAATTAAGTCATCCACATTCTTTGGCTGTCACTTTCATGGAAAATAGTATAATGAAAGAATCTTTAAGAAAAGAAATCACAGATTTAACCAAAAAAGATGAAAAAAATGCTTATTTAACTTTTGATGATGGTCCTACCTTAAAGGCAACTGGAAAAATACTAGATATTTTAAAAGAAGAAAACATAAAAGCTACTTTTTTTGTTGTTGGTAAACATGTAAAAGAACATCCTAAATTAGTTCAAAGGGCTTATGAAGAAGGACATTATATTGCAAATCACGGCTATCACCATGATAATACAAAACTTTATAAAAATTCGAATAGTTTTATTTCTGAAATACAAAATACAGATAAAGAAATTGGAAAAGCAATTGGGATCGATCATTATTGCTCTCATATTTTCCGTTTCCCTAATGGCTATATGTCTTCTAATTACAAATCCCAAAAAAAAGAAATGGTTAAACTTCTTTCTACTATTGACTACACCTATATTGATTGGAACTGTTTAAATCACGATTCTGTGAAAAAATACAGTTCCTCCCAATTACTGAAAAACCTAAAAAAGTCTGCTAAAAACAAAGGTACTTTAGTCATTTTAATGCATGACACTTCTGATGTAAATGATACTTCTTCTATTTTAAAAGATTCTATCGATTATTTAAAAGAACAAGGCTATGTATTTAAAAATTTTTATCAATTTTCCAATCCCATTCAAAAATAAAGAAAGAAGATTCTGAATTTCAGCATCCTCTTTCTTTTCCTTAAAAGATTTACAATTCTACTTCTATTTGATAACTATTTCTGCTACCATCTAGCTTAATTCCATTTTCTACTTCATTCCCATTCAAAAACATTTTACTAACATTTTCTTCAAAATGATTTTTCCCATTTGGATTTTTAATCATAATGTTGTAAACGCTTTCTTGGTATTGGTACTTCATCTGATATTCCTTCCAATTACTAGGAATACATGGTTCTATTTTTAAATAGCCTTCTTTTACTTTCAATCCTAATAAACTTTCAATCCCTGCTTTAAAGTACCAACTTGCAGATCCTGTATACCATGTCCAACCTCCTCTTCCTGCCAAATTCCCTGCTCCATAGATATCTGCTGATATAACATAAGGTTCTACTTTATATTTTTTACTTGCTTCTTTTGTTCTACTATGCTCAATTGGATTGATCATTCGATACAATTCCATTGCCTTGTCTCCAAATCCTAATATCGTTTCTGCAATAATTACCCATATGGAACCATGTGT
>CASAUJ010000035.1 GCA_949118805.1 uncultured Clostridia bacterium
TCATTTGAAGATATTGTTCTAATTTTAGTCCTTGATAAGATAATCTTTGTTCCATATTTTGCAACATATTATCTACTTCCATCTCAATCATTCCAGATGGAATTTCTACTTTTACATTTTCACAAACTGCTTTAATAACTGCTTCTTGTGTTTCATACTTTGCTTTATCATCATTTTGTTTTTGTTGTTTTTTCTTAATATCTTCTTTCAATTCTTTCAAGGTATCAAATTCACTAACATCTTTTGCAAATTCATCATCTAATTTTGGTAATTCTTTTTTCTTGATTTCATGAACTTTTACTTTAAAAGTAGCATCTTTTCCCGCTAACTCTTTTGAAAAATATTCTTCTGGAAATTTCACTTGAATTTCTTTTTCTTCGTCTACTTTCATCCCAATAATTTGGTCCTCAAATCCTGGAATAAAGGTATTACTTCCTATTTCTAATTCATGTCCTTCTGCTTTTCCTCCTTCAAATGCTTTTCCATCGACAAATCCCTCAAAATCAATTACCGTAATATCTCCACTTTCAACTGGTCGATCTTCTACTGAAACAATTCTTGCATTGTGTTCTTGCATGTGTCCTAATTCATGTTCAATGTCTTCATCTGATACATTATACTCAATTTTTTTAATTTCTATACCTTTGTATTTTCCAAGTTCTGCCTCTGGCTTTGTTTGCATAATTGCAGTAAAGATTAAATCTTTTCCTTTTTCAATTTGTATCACATCAATATCTGGTCTACTTACTACTTCTAGTTTATTTTCTTTGACTGCCTCTTCCATAGCCTCTCCTGCTACTTCATTAAATGCATCTTCAAAGAAAATTTCTTTACCATAATATTTTTCTACTATTTGCATTGGTGCTTTTCCTTTTCTAAATCCTGGTATATTAAAATATTTTGCACTTTTAAAATAAACTTTTTTGATAGCTTCTTCAAATTTTTCTGCCTCTACTGTTATTTCTAGTTTTACTTCATTTGCATTTTTGGTTTCTTCTACTTTACACTTCATTGTTTTCAATCCTTTCTTCTATAAATCAATAAGCTTTTTTATTATACCACATTTTTCCTATTTTGCAAGGAATTTTTGATATTTTTCAAAAAATACTTGTTTTTTTTCTTATTCTATGTTAAACTTGTTATTAGTCAATTTATTAAGAAGATTTAGGAGGTGCAATTTATTATGGCAGTATGTGAAATTTGTCAAAAAACAGCAAGTCATGGAAATAAACTTAGTATTACTCGTTCTCATATTAGTAAAAGATCTCCTCGTACTTGGAAACCTAATTTAAGAAGAGTTAAGGTAGATATGAATGGAGAAACAAAGAGAATTTATGTATGTGCAAAATGTTTAAAAGATGGAAAAATTAAAAGAGCCTAAGCTCTTTTTTTGTTTCGATCTTTCACAGAAAAAGCGTTACTTTGTAAAATGCAAGTAACGTTTTTTCTTCTTATATTTTTATTATAAAATCTGATTTTAAAGAAACTACTGGCGAAATTCCTCGTACATCACTACCGTGAACTACCACCTCCAATGAAAGGCTTCATTCCACTATCATGCCTTATGCATAAAGGATATTCCCCACTACTAGTTGGAAGAGAAGACAACCAATATCCTCCATTCCAAGAATCCTTTCCACTTCGATGGTAGATCCCCAAATATCCTTGATAATCAACTTTTTCTGAACTATAATCCTCTGTACCAAAAACATAACCATAATAGCCACCCCTTTTGATAAAACCTATTGTTATTGTTCCTATCCCTATTGAATGAGAAACTTGATTATAAGACCTAACATACAATTCCAACCATGGAGCACCAACTACATAATTTGCCTTATTTTCATCATAATATTTTGACCACACTCGATTTACTGAACTCGTTTTACTTTCTGGATCGCATAACCAAGCTGTTCGTTTTTCCTTATTTACCCAAGAAGTATTTCCTCTAATCTTATTCCATTGTGGATTCAATTTTTTGATTAAAGTATTACTGGTATAAGTCGTTAAAATAGAAGAACCTTTTAGTTCTGTTTGAGCATCTGCTTTTAAATAAATTGTATTTTTCCCATCCCCAAAATAATTATCTTTATCTACATAGAAAATTCGATACGTTGCATTTGACATATAATTCACCACTGGTTTTCCATAATATTTTGCTGGATTAGCTATAATTTCTTCTGCTGTCACAGGAATAGTAGCCCTTACTATTTTTACATTTACACTTGTTCTTCCCTCTCCTGTCACTTTTCCTGAAATGGTTATTATAGTTTCTCCTTCTGCCATTCCTGTTACCATTCCCTTTTCATCCACAGTTGCTATACTTGAATCCATTGATTCATATTTTAATTCTTCTACATTTTCAACAGGTATTGTTGTTACTTCAATCTTTTCTGCACTTCCTTTTTCAATTTCCATTGTTTGTTTGCTCAGTATGATTGTACTAACTTTTTCTACTATGATTACTCTACACTTTGCCTGATAATCTGTTCCGGAAATACTAGCTATAATTTCTGCTGTTCCACTTTCTCCTGTTGCCGTAATAGTTCCCTCTTCTACCATTGCAATGGAAGAATCTGATGTAGTCCATACAATATTTCCATTTAATCCTTTTGTTTTTGTTGCAACTATCCTTTCTTTTTCTCCTTTCATCAATTTTACAATTGTTTTACTCACTGACACTCCATCTATCACATTTACTTTTCCTTCTTCTGTTATCTGGAAGATATACCCATCTTTTTTGATTGTCCATGGTAAGCTTCCCTCTTCACTTTTTTCAATTTCTTCCTCTTTCAATTTCACTGTTTCTTTAAGTTCTTTTTCTAATATTGTTAAATCCATCACATGATAGTTCTCCCCTATTCTTGCTGTCATAATAGCTAATTTTATTTGCTCTTCCAATGCAGTCTGTCCTGTTCTTGTTTTGGCTATTTGTGCTTTATTTAAAATCCCATCTTCTCCTGTTAAGGTTACAATACTTACTCCTGCTAGAATTAATAACACAATAATGGTAATGACTAGGGCAATTAATGTGATTCCTTTTACTTCTTTCATTTTTCTTTTGTCCTCCATTTTTTATTTCATTATAACAATCTTTAAATTTCTAGACAACAAAATGAAAGATTAAATTGTGAACTTATTTACATAACTCTACATAGTGATTGGAGGGACGTTCCTTAAAATCCCCAAAATGGGGATTTTAAGGAACGTCCCTCCAATCACCACTAATCTTTAATACCAAAAATCAGTTTTACAAATCCTCTTAAAAATTTTGGCACCTTTTTTACTACTATTGTCATTATGTATCTCCCTCCTTTATTTTTAACAAGCCAACCACATTAGTCCTACACAAACTAAAACAGCACCTATCATAAATAGCCAACCTGTTATGGGAAGTAATAATACCAATAAAATTCCTAATCCCAAACCTATGAAACAAATTGCTAATGTTTTTCTAAATAGCTTTATCATATGCTTATTACCTCCACTGTTTTTGTATATTATATTCTTGTTTTCATTATTGGTTCCTTTTTATGTTGATTCATTTTGAATAAATCCATTGACAATCTTCGTGTTTCTCTAGTAAAATATATCTTGGAGGCGATTATAAAATGAAAAAACAAGAAGCCATTACTTTTGTCGAATTATTAAAAAAAAGATATCCTGATGCTACTTGTAGCTTAGACTTTACTACTCCTTTTGAACTTGTCGTAGCAGTCATGTTATCTGCACAATGCACCGATGAAAGAGTCAATCAAACCACTCCTGCTCTTTTTCAACGTTGCAAAACAATTCGGAGATTTTGCTACCATTGAACTTTCAGAATTAGAAAATTTCATCCATCCCTGTGGATTTTATAAAAATAAAGCAAAAAATATTAAATTATGTGCCAATCAAATTCTAGAAAAATTTCATGGAGAAGTCCCTCATACCATGGAAGAATTAACTAGTTTAGCAGGAGTTGGTAGAAAAAGTGCAAATGTAATTTTGTTAGAAGTCTTCGGCATAGCTGAAGGAATTGCGGTTGATACACATGCCAAAAGAATTTCAACTTTAACTGGGCTATCCCAAGAAAAAGAACCTGAAAAAATAGAACAAGATCTCATAAAAATCTTTCCAAAAGATTCTTTAAAGGATATTAATCACCTTTTTGTATGGCATGGAAGAAATACTTGTGTGGCTCGTAGTCCAAAATGTACGAATTGTGTTATCAATTCCTATTGTCAATCTTATAAATCAAAAAATAACGGATAATTTATTGACAAAATCCCAATAAAGATATATATTTTTTACATATTTATAAAAAAATTTGAGGAGGAATTTTAAATGTTAAAAAACAAATTAAAAATCATTACTATTTTAACCATAATTATAATAGCTCTTATGTTTCCTATTGTAAGAGCAGAAAATGAAACTGCTGATCAAACAGTGAATACTCCAGTTCCAACAGCAGAAATGCCAATTTCTGAAACGACTCCTATTGCAGAAAACAATTTCAAAAAAAGTGATATTTATCTAACTGGTGAAAATATTACAATTGATTATATTATTGATGGTAACTTATTTGTTATAGCAAAAAATGTAACCATTAATTCTCAAATTGGTGGTGATGCTTTTATTCTAGCAGAATCTATTACCGTAGGAGAGCAAGGATATGTATTTAGTAATTTATTTACTTTAGCTAAAAATGTTATAGTAGATGGTATCGTCTATGACTTGTATTCTTCTTCCCAAAATGTCACCATTCATGGTTATGTTTATCGTGATATTCATATTGCTTCTAATGCAGTAGATATTTTAGGTACCATTGGAAGAAATGCATTTATCAATTGTAATACTCTTAATTTTACAGAAAACAATGCGGATTCTACTTCTGAAGAAGAATCTACTACTCCAACCAATACTGCATCTATTGCTGGTACTTTAAATTATTCTGCTCCAACAGAAGCTACCATTCCAGAAGGAATTGTAGCAGGAGGAACAACTTTTACACCAGAAACTCATTCTATTGATATGGATACTATTCAAGATCATATGTTACTGTTAGGAACTTATGTCATTACCATTTTTGTTGTTTGGCTATTTTGTTTATGGCTTGCTCCTAAATTCACTAAAAATACAGATACTTTCTTAACGACGAAAAAAATTGCACCAGTGATTCTATTGGGAATTTTAACCCCAATTGTTTTAATTCTTTTAGCTGTTCTTTCATTTGTTATAGGAATCACTTATATTTTAGGAATGTTATTACTGTTTATGTTGATTATTTTCATTTTAATCAGCAATGCTATATTTGTCATTAGTTTCACTAATATCATTCGTAAAAAATTGAAAATTGAGAAAACACTTGGTACATTAGGTATTTTAATAATAACTTCCATTGTTTTATGGTTAATTGGTTTGATTCCTTATGTAGGAATTCTAGTAAAAGTTGTTATGGTTATTTTAGGATTAGGTATTATTACTTCTAGCCTATTCTTAAAAGAAAAAAATACAGTCACACAAGAAGAAATTACTTCAGAAAATGAATCAAATTGAAAAAATAAAAATCCACAGATATAAAATTTGTGGATTTTTATTTTTTCTTATTCCTAAAAATTATTTTGTTAAAACTATAATCAATCGTTCTATGCTTTCTTTAATTCCTCAATAATCCCTTTAAAATCTTTTGCCATAACAATTGCTGTTCCTGCCACTAAAATATTGGCTCCTGCTTTCTTTACCTTAGGTGCTGTTTTTAAATTAATTCCTCCATCTACCTCAATATCTACTTCCAGATTCTGTTGTTCTAAATATTTTTTTAATGTCTTAATCTTCTCTACCATATCCATTAAAAAAGTCTGACCTCCTTTTCCTGGTTCTACTGTCATAATTAAGCACATATGAATATAAGGTAAAAATTCATATATTTCTTCTATTTTTGTATCTGGCTTTATTGAGATTCCTACTTTACAATGATTTTCTTTTATGTAACGAATATAATTATATACTTCTTCTTTCTTCTCACAAGCTTCTAAGTGGAATGTGATAATATTAGGTTCTACTGCCAAAAATTCGTCAATGCCTCCGTTGTATATCATTTACCATCAAATGCACATCTAATGGTAAATTAGAAATTCTCTTAATATAAGAAGCATTGGCTAACATTTTTTGATTTGTATTTTTTTCCACAAATTTTCCATCCATTACATCAATATGAAAATAATCTGTTTTTGCTACTTCCAATTCTAAAAAAGTATTAGCCTCCTCTCCTTCAGGAATCGATAATATTGATGTTGATACTTCTACCATTTTTTTCTTTCCTCCTTTTCTTTTAATTGTTGATAAATTTTACAGAATCGTTCATATCTTTTTGATGAAATCTCTCCCTTTTGTACAGCTCTTTTTATTCCACATTTTTCTTCTTTAATATGAGTACATCCTACAAATTCACATTCCTTTATTTTCTCTTTGAATTCCACAAAATAGTTTGCTAATTCTTGACTTTCTATTTCCTCAATAGAAAAAGTAGAAAAACCGTGGAGTATCTGCTATATAAGTATTTTTATCAATTGGATATAAGGTAATGGATGTAGTTGTATTTTTTCCTCTCTTATTTCTCTGACTAATTTCTCCTTCTAATGTTATCATTTGTTGAAATAAACCATTAATCAAAGTAGATTTTCCTACTCCAGAATTACCAGAAAAAGCATTCGTATGATTCTTTAATCGTTTTTTTAATGCTTCCAATCCTTTTTGATTTTTTGCTTCTGTTTCTAATACATCATAACCTATCCTTTGATATATTTCTTTTATTTCCTTAAATTCTTCTTCCTCCTCTAAATCCGTTTTATTGCATACAATCAAACTTTTTATTCCTAAAAATTCTGCAAAAGCTAATTGTTTATCTAACATAAGCAAATCAGGTTTTGGATCTTTCTTAGAAATTACAAACACAAGTTGCGTTATATTCGCAAGTTTTGGTCTTTTTAAAAAAACTTTTCGATCTAATATCTCATTAATCACTGCTTTTTTTTGCCTCTGATCGGTAACCTCTATTTCTACTAAATCCCCTACCACAGGAATCATTTCTTCTTTTTTGAATCTCCCTCTTGCTAATGCTTCATAATTCTGTGTTCCTGCGTCATTTTTCACTTCTACTTGATATAAATTTGATACATTTTCTATAATAATTCCTTGCATGATTCCTCCTTGTTTTTTCCTTTCCCATTATACTATTTAAAATAAAAAAAGTCCAGTTTAGATTTTATTTTCTAAACTGAACTTGTTTTTTTCTATTCAAAGATACAAGTTGTTGTTGTATTTAAATTAATCTCTTTGGTTCTATTTCCTAAAATATCATCCACATATACTTTTATGGTTACAGTTCCTTTAGCTGTAAAGTTTGCAGTAATATCTGTCTTTGTTTTAGGATTCGACTGATTATATATTGTATCATTTCCCACTGTTATTTTTACCGTTGCTTTTTCTACTACATCTTTCCCCTCTTCATCTTTTTCTGGGGTATAGTTAAGAAGTGATTTCAGATTTACTTTTACAGTTCCTTGTTTCATTTCTGCTACCTTATTCACAGTAATGGTAATCGTTGTTCCTTCATCTACTACTTTTCCAATCTCAATACTTTGTTTTAGCACCACTCCATTATCCTTAGAAGAATCTTCTTCATAAGCAACATTAACCTTTAATCCAGAATTGCTCAACGTTTTCTTTGCATTCTCTTCTGATTGCCCAATTACACTAACAACTGAAACTTGTTTAATTCCAGTTCCTATACTCACATGAATCTTTATCGTATCTCCTGCCAACACTTCTGTATTCGGATCTGTTTCTTGACTAATAACATAACCTTCTTTTACTGTTTTACTTGTTTCTTCTATAATTTCCACCTTTAGTTTTGCTTCCTCTATCAATTGTGTAGCTTCTTCTTTCTCTTTCCCCTTTACATTAGGCACTATTGCTTTTTCTTGTCCTTTACTAATTACTACACTTACTACACTTCCTTCTTTTACTTTATTAAAGCGTTCCATATAATTTGGATTTTGTGAAATAACAAATCCTTCTGGTACTTCTTTATGGTATTCCTCCTTTTCTACCTCAAAAACTAATTTTGCCTCTTCAATCTCTTTTTGTGCTTCTTCTTTTGATAACCCAACTACATTAGGCATTTCTACTTCAGCTGGATTGGTCATTTTCAATACCCCTAATGTTCCTCCTAAGCTTATCATAAATAATAGAATCAGCCCAATTGTTATACTAATTGCTTTATGTTCTTTTATAAATTGCTTGAATTTTCCTCCTTTTTTCTCCTTGTTATTTCCCTTATGAAAAGATCGATTTTGTTCCATTTCTTCATATTCATCTAAACTGATTTTTTGTGTTCTAGCGGTATTATCATATTCTAATTCTTCTACAAAATCCCCCTCTGGATTTTTAAGTGATCTTCTCAAATCTCTTAACATTTCCGTCGCTGCTTGATATCTTAAAGTAGTATCTTTTTGTAGAGCTTTCATAATTATTTTATTAACTGCTGTTGGAATCTTAGGATTGCTTTCAATTGGCTCTTCTGGTTCCTCTTGCATATGTTTCAAAGCTACTGATACAGGAGTATCGGCATCAAATGGTACTCGCCCTGTTAACATTTCATACATAACCACCCCTAAAGAATATAGATCTGATTTAGCATCTGTAAAGCCTCCTCTTGCATGCTCTGGTGAAAAATAATGAACGGAACCAATTGTTGTTCCAAATGCTGTAATCGTTGAATTAGAAACTGCTTTTGCAATACCAAAGTCTGTTACTTTTGCAATTCCATCTTCTGTAATAATAATGTTATGTGGTTTAATATCTCTATGTATAATATTATTTCTATGTGCCACTTCTAATGCAGAAGCAATTTGAATGGCTACATTGACAGACCATTTCCAAGGTAAGGCTCCCCTTTCTTTTATAATGATCTCTTTTAATGTCTTTCCTTGTATCAATTCCATTACAATGTAGTGTAAATTTCCTTCTACTCCTACATCATAAATGGAAACAATATTAGCATGTGTTAATCTTGCTGCTGATTCTGCTTCTGCTTCAAATCGTTTAATGAATTCTTCATCAGTTGTAAATTCATCTCTTAATATTTTTACTGCTACATTTCTTTTTAAAACTTTATCAATTGCTTTATAAACTGTAGACATTCCGCCATTTCCTATTTTCTCCAATATTTCATAACGATTTCCTAATAGCTTTCCTTCTAAATTCATAATTTTTCATTCCTTCCCTTCTTCAAAAGGCTCGTTTATATATTTTTTATCACAACAATGGTAATGTTATCATATCCTCCATTTTCATTTGCCATTTCAGTTAGTTCTTTTGGTGCTTGTTCAATATCTTTCTTTGCTAATCGATAAATTTCTTCTTGTGGTACCATATTCGTTAAACCATCTGAACTCATCACAAAAATATCTTCTTTTTGAAACCCTCTCACCATCACATCAGGCTCTACAAATGCATTACAACCTAAAGCTTTCATCAACATATTTTTTTGCGGATGATGAATGGCTTCTTCTTGTGTGATCGTTCCATCTTTTACTAATTTTTGAACATAACTATGATCTTGTGTTAATTTTCTCATAAATTCTTTTCGGATTCTATAAATTCTACTATCTCCTACATGTCCAATAAATGCCTTATTATTATATATTAAACAAATTTCTAAAGTAGTACCCATTCCTTCTAATTCTTTGCTTTCTTTTGCTTTTTCATAAACTACCATATTGGCGTATTCCATGCTACTAGCTACTAATTGAATAATACTATCTTTATCTTTATTAATTTCTTGAAAATTATTTTCAATATAACTTTTTGCCGTTTGTATGGCTATCTTACTTGCTATTTCTCCTCCATTATAGCCACCCATGCCATCTGCTAACATGTAGAGTTGTACTTCATCTAATGGTTCTGATATATAGTAAAAGTCTTGATTGATCTCTCTAACTTTTCCTACATCTGATTTTGCGTAAGCCTTTATCATCCTTTCACCTCTTTTTCTCTCCTGTCCTTTGTTTTATTTTATATCACAACTTTATCTTTTTTGCAAGTATTGAATTTTCTTCTTTTTTCCATTTTATTCGCCTTACCACGCCTCTCTTGTATCCCTTTTCAATCTATGTTATAATGGAAGAATAAAAAAATTTAGATCTCCCCTGTTGGAGAATTTAGGAGATTTATTATGGATTTAAAAAAATTAGAATTTCATAAAATTTTAGAAATGTTAACTGAATTTTGTTATACCTATAAAGGAAAAGAACTTGCCCTTCAATTGCTTCCTAGTAATCAAATTGATGAAGTAAAAAGTAGATTACAAGAAACTGAAGAAGCAGTTAATTTGTCTTATCGTAATCACTTCCCTTCTTTTGATGAGATAGCAGATATTACCATCGAACTCAAAAAATTAGAAAGCAAGCAATCTTTATCTATAAAATCATTACGATCTCTTGCTCATATTTTTACCCTATCCCAAAATTTGAAAAACTATTTTAACCAAGATTTCTTAGATGTTTCTGAATATTCTATTTTGACCCCTTTGTTCTCCCAATTATATAGTAACAAAAATATAACCGATAGAATCTCTTCTTGTTTATTGGATGAAAATACTATAGATGATAAAGCTTCCCAAACTTTACTTTCTATTCGAAAACAACAAAGAAAATTAGAACAAGATATTAAGTCTAGATTAAATGATATGATTCATTCTTCTCATTATGCAAAATTAATACAAGAAAACATTGTAACCATTCGTAATGATAGGTTTGTTATTCCAGTAAAAGAAGATTGTCGTTCTCAAGTGAAAGGATTCGTTCATGCTATTTCCAATGCTGGTTCAACTATTTTCATAGAACCCATCTCTGTTTTTGAAATGAATAATCAGTTAAATGCTTTAAAAAGAGAAGAAATGTTGGAAATAGAAAAAATTTTACAGGAATTGACTTCCCTATTTTTCCCTTATTGTGAAGAATTAGCTTTTGATGTTTATTTAATAGGAAAATTAGATTTTATTTTTGCTAAAGCTCATTTTTCTAAATCGCTTCAAGCAACTACACCAAAAATCAATACCCAAAAAGAAATTCATTTAAAAAATGCTAGGCATCCTTTGCTTGATCAAACAAAAGTTGTTCCTATTTCTTTTGATTTAGGACATGACTTTTCTATTTTAGTGATTACAGGTCCTAATACAGGTCGGAAAGACGGTTGCTTTAAAAACGATTGGACTTTTTACATGTATGGCTTGTAGTGGGCTAAATATTCCTTGTGATGAAAATTCTAGTATTTATGTTTTTGATCATATTTTTGCTGATATTGGTGATAATCAAAGTATTCTTGAATCTTTAAGTACTTTTTCTTCTCATTTAATAAATATTGTAGATATTATGAAACAAGCTACTAGTAATTCTCTTATTTTATTAGATGAATTAGGTTCTGGTACTGATCCTTTGGAAGGTGCTCATCTGGCAATTAGTATTTTAGATTATTTCAAAAACCTTGGTAGTCTGGTAGTTTCTACTACCCATTACCACGAATTGAAACAATATGCTTTAGTAACAGATGGCTTTGAAAATGCTTCTGTTGAATTTGATCTTACTACTTTAAGCCCTACTTATCGATTATTGGTTGGTATTCCTGGAAAAAGTAATGCTTTTGAAATTAGTCAAAAGCTTGGCTTACCTAAATCAATTATTGAAAAAGCACAGTCTTTTATGACTTCTGAACAAATTGATTTTGAGAATCTTTTAAAAAGTATTTATGAAGACAAAACTTTATTGGAAAAAGAAAAAAGTAAAATCTCACAAGAATTAGAAACTATTTCTGATTTAAGAAAATCTTTGGAAAGAGAAAATGATACACTAAAACAACAAGAAGAAAAATTAATTCATGATGCTAAAGTAAAAGCTAGGAATATTTTATTAGAAGCCAAAGAAGATGCCTCCCAGATAATCAAAAAAATGAATTCTTCCACTACTGTTCAAGAGATCGAAAAAGATAGAAATGTTTTAAATCAAAAACTAAAATCTCTTTCTTCTCCTCTTCTTACTCATACTTCTTTTTCAGAATCTCCTTTGACTGCTGATACAATCAAACTTCATGCAGATGTATGGGTAACAAATTTAGGACAAAAAGGAGTGGTTGTTTCCCATGTCTCTAAATCGAATGAAGTACAAGTACAAATTGGTAGTATGAAAATGAGTGTTCCTTTGAAATATCTTCAACTCATTTCTCCAACCAAAGAAACGAATTCTAGGCACTTGGCTCAATCTGTCCCTTATCTTTCAAAAACTAAGGTAGCAAAATCAGAAATTAATGTAATTGGATTAAATGTAGAAGAAGCTATTTTTGTAGTTGATAAATTTTTAGATGATAGTATTTTAGCTAAACTTCAAACGATTCGTATTGTACATGGAAAAGGGACTGGAAAATTGAGAAATGGTATTCATCATTTTTTAAAGAATCATCCTCATGTTGCTTACTTTCGCCTTGGTACTTATGGAGAAGGTGAAACAGGTGTAACTGTAATAGAATTAAAATAAAAAAATAAGATGCAGTACCTAATCAAAAAGTTGGACATTTATGATTAGGTACTAGTCTTCTTGGAAATGGACTCTGTATTGTACAGATCTCATTCCTTTTCCTTTGCCATTCTTTATCCTTTTATTGTATAATAATCTATATTATATTTCTATTATAGCTGTTTCTAATTCTTTTATTTTATATTTCACATTTGAAATATTTTTTTGTTCATCTACTTGAATGTCCATTTTAAAACTACAATCTTTTCTTGAAATTTTGTGCAATTTTGAGTAGTAGAAAAGGAGTTTGGAGAAATGCTTACTCCCCATAGGATTGATTATCTGTATTAGGGTTAATTTTTACTAATTAAATGAATAATATGCAGTTGGTTATTTATGGAGTAAAATCATACCAAAATTGAGCAATAAATTCTATTTCTAACAATAAAACTCCACCATCTACTAAATGTAAATGGTGAAGCTTGTACTTCTAATTGGAAGTATATAGCGAAGAAAATACAATTTCACTTTTTCCTCGTGCTACTTAGTGATTTTCCCAAAGAGTTTTTAATTTTCCTACATCTCCAACCTTTACTTCAACTTTATGTTTCCAGATCGACATTGAAGTTTTCAGTGGATAGCCAAATGCTTTGTGAACGCCAGCTTTCTTTCCAGCTGCTTCGAGAGCATCGCAAGGATGATAATCTACTGACAATTGGCACACTTCCCATGCGGTTATTCCTTTCTGTTGATGTTTTTTCTTGTGGTGCCATTAATCTCTTTAATCTGTTAAATAGTCCCATATTTTCTCAACCTCACCTTCTAAAAAGATTATATGCTAAATATTTTTATACTTCAATAAAATTTAATGTTTTTAATTATATTATGAATATCAAATATCAATTCAAATATAAAATTTTCTTTTTCCTTTTCATCCATCTCTATAATCTTTACTAATATAAAAACATCCATATTATCTTTATAAGAAATCATTGTGTTTTTATTATAATTTTTATCAAAAACATATAAGAAATTCTTTAATATGTCAACTAACTTTTCTTTATCAACTTTTAATTTTATCAAATCACTTTGTATAACAATTATGCTTAATTTTAATCTATTTTCTATACTTAAACTTTCAAAATATCTTACTAAAACTTTTACATCTTCACTATTATTTTTTAATATCATTTTCTTCCTTTCATTGTTTTATAAAGGGCTTGGGACTTAGTCCCAAATTGCGAATTTTGACTAGGGAGGAAAATTTCAGTGCTTGTTCGGATGTATGTTCTACAATTCTTAAACAACCCTCAAATATCATTTCGTGTTCAAGTTTTATAGCATTCAAACTACAAGCCCATTCAATTTTAGAGAACAATTCTCTTTTAATCTTGTTTTTCTTCTTTACAATACTAATCATACACATCATCCTTTCTTTTTCAATAAAAAGGCATTAAAAAAATCAACCTTTACAGTTGATTTAGAAATCGTTTCGTCTAGTGCGACGATTTTACTTAATGGAGCGATATTCTTACAAGTTACGAACTTTCTTATTCTCTTTCTAAAGGTAGAATATATAATTTATTATTGAATTTCAATAGAAGTATAGAAAAATTTTGTCATTTATTATATAATTTCAATGAATTTTAAAATCGTGAATGGAGGAAGTATAATGAAGTTTTATATAGGATCTGGATTTAAAAATTGTGAACTAGTTAATTATTATTCAAAAATATTGGAAGAGAATGGATGGCATCATACTTATAACTGGGCAAAAAATATTATCAATGATGAAACTATTGAAGATTTAATAGAATATTCTAAATCAGAGAAAAAAGGAATTATAGATGCTGATGTAGTAATTATATTATTACCTGCTGGAAGAGGAACTCATATTGAACTAGGTATGGCATTAGCATTAAACAAAAAAATTTTCTTATGTTCTGCTACAGAAGATGAATTTAGTATTGAAAATACTGTTAATTTTTATCAATTACCTAACATCGTTAGACTAGTCGGAACAGCTGATGAAAATATAA
>CASAUJ010000036.1 GCA_949118805.1 uncultured Clostridia bacterium
AAGTATATAATTGGATAAATCAAGATAAGATAAATATTACTAAAGATAAATTATGTTATAAGAAAAGAAAAGGGGTTATCAAGAATGGAATGATGCGACATACAAAGTGGAACTTGGACAATAAAACAGTTTTACCAATAAGTTTAAGACCTAAATATATAGAAGAACGAAAAGAAACAGGACATTTAGAGATAGATTCAATATTAGGGAAAAGAAATGAACAAGATTCGATAATATCAATAGTAGATAGATGTACAAGAAGACTATGGTTAATAAAGGCGAACTATAAAAATGAATATTATGTAAATAAGATTATATATGAATTTATTATAAAAAATGAGATAAAAGTGAAGTCAATAACAACGGATAATGGATTAGAGTTTATGGCATTAGGAATAGCAGCAAAAAAGTTAGGAGTAAAATTATACAAATGTGACCCATACTGTTCATTTCAGAGAGGAACAAATGAGAGAATGAATGCGATAGTAAGGAGGTTTATTCCAAAGGGAACGTCAATGAAATTAAAACCACAGATATATTTAGATGATATATGCTTTGAAATAAATAGTATGCCTAGAAAACTATTTGACTTTAAATCCTCTTATGAGGTAGAATTAAATTATGATTAAAATGGTGCGGTTGAAATTACAATAAAGAGAAATCAAAGGATTTCTTTTTTCTTGTTTTTTTTTATATCATTTGTTATAATAAAAATAGGAAGTGGCAGTATGGAAAAAATAAGTGTTGTAGTTCCTTGTTATAATGAAGAAGAAACTGTGCCATTATTTTATAAAGAAATATCTAAAATAATTGAGAAAATGAAAAAGCAAGTTACTTTTGAATTAATTTTTATAAATGATGGTTCAAAAGACAAAACTTTGGTAGAACTTAGAAAATTAGCAAAGCAAGATAAAAAAGTAAGATATATATCATTTTCTAGAAATTTTGGAAAAGAGGCAGCTATGCTAGCGGGTCTTGAATATGCTACTGGAGATTATGTAACCACTATGGATGTTGATTTACAAGACCCACCTTATTTATTAGAAGAGATGTTGCGTATTATTCATGAAGAAGGATATGATTGTGTGGCAACAAAATCAACATCTAGAAATGGATATTCATTTTTTCGAAAGTTTTGTACAAAGTGGTATTATAGAATTATAGGTGCGATTTCAAAAACAGAAATGGTAGCTGGAGCTAGAGATTTTAGATTAATGACGAGACAGATGGTAGATGCCATTCTTTCTATGAAAGAGTATAATAGATATTCAAAAGGACTATTTAGTTTTGTTGGATTTGATACAAAATGGATAGAATTTGAAAATCAAGAAAGAGTAGCTGGAACAACAAAATGGAATTTTTGGAAACTATTTTCTTATGCATTAGATGGTATTACTGCTTTTTCAACAGTTCCTTTGGTTTTATCTGCTATTATGGGAATATTATTTTGTTTTATTGCTTTTATTATCGTTATTATCATTATTTCTAAAACTTTGATTTGGGGAGACCCTGTAAGTGGATGGCCAAGTTTAGCTTGTATTATTTTCTTAGTAGGTGGAATTCAGTTATTTTGTACTGGCATTATTGGGCAATATCTTGCTAAGACCTATTTAGAAACGAAACATAGGCCAATTTATATTATAAAAGAAACAGAGAAGATGTAGTAAAAAAACTACATTTTTTTTCTTAAGGGAGATATTTATGAGAAAAATAAGATTAGAAGAAAAAGAAAATATCAAATGTAGTAATAAAGTAATATTATTAGATAAACCATGTTATACATTTTTTTCATTAAAAGAAAATGGTGATTTTCTTCCTTTTGTAAAAAAAGGAGATTATGTATACCAAGAAGAAAAAATAGCTTTTAAAAAGGGAGACCATTTTCCAATTTTTTCTTCTATTAGTGGGGTAGTAGAGTCTGTTGATGTCGACAGAATTATAATACATAATGATTTTAAAAATAGAGTTAGAGAACACAATATTGTAGAATATTCATTGAATAAATATACAAAAGCTGAAATTTCTGATACTTTATTTCACTTAGGAGTTGTAAATGGTGGAAGGAATGAGAAAGAACCTTATGAAATTCTTTCTAAAGCTATCATACATAAAACGTTAATTATAAATGCATTACAACAAGAAGCTTATGTATATTTGCAAACTTTTTTATTAAAAATAGAGAGAAAAGAATTGTTAGAATTAATAGAAGCGTTCATAGAAATCTACAATTTTGAAGAAGTTTTAATAATAATTCCAAAAAATCAAGAATTATTGTTAGAAGAATGGAAAACATGCATTAAAGATACTAGAATTAAAATGATAGAATTAGAAGAATACTATGCCCTTTCTAATACAAAAGAGTTAGTTAGAGCCGTAAAAAGAACGACATTTAAAAATGACCCAATAGAAAAAGGGATTATAATTTTTAACGTAAGTACTATGTTAGCAATTTATGGTGCTTTAAAATATAGGCGTCCTCAAATTAAGACAATGATACAATTTACAGGAAATATGTGGAAAAATAATTGTTATATGGAAGTAAGAATTGGAACCTCTTTGCAAGAGGCTATGGCACAATTAAGTTTTAAAAGAGCAAAGGAAGTATTGCTTTTAGAAGGTGGAATTGTAGATGGAAAGATTATAGTTATGGAAGACTATATTGTTGATGCTAAAACTTTAGTTTTGACTGCTTGGAAAGTAACAAAGGAAGTAAAACAAGAAAGCTGCATTAGATGTGGCAAATGTATTAAAGCCTGCCCCATGAATTTGCACCCTGTACTGATTATGGAAGCCATATCGAAAAAGAAAAATTTAAATCGTTTTGGGTTAGAACGTTGTATTGATTGTGGTTTATGTAATTATGTATGTCCATCTAACATTGATATTTATAAAAAATTAAAAGAGGCAAAGGAGAAGTCACGATGAAACAATATATAAATGCTAAAAATATTTGTAATTATAATCAAAAAGATAATTCTTATCAATTGTTAATGAAAGTATTGTTAATTATGATTTTGTATCGTATTATAAAAATCGGTATTTTTCCATTTTTGTTAGGAAAAATTAGTATTTTCGAATCATTTTTACCAGTACTACTTATTTTAAGTTGTGTGTTATTATGCTATGCTGGTTATTATATAGGTGAAAATTTTTTATATCAAAATCGATATAAAGAAGAGGAATGTTTGATAGATGGTATTTTATTAGGACTATTACTTCCTATAAAAACGCCTTTTTGGTTAATTTTAATAGCCGTTTTTTTAACCATTGTTATAGGAAGATACTTTTATGATGGAATTCCGATTGGCATGCCGACTTTGATTGGAATATTAGGCGTTGTTGGTTTTTCTGTTTGGTTTCAAATATGTCATATAGAAAATATCAATATGAATCTTATTTTACTAGAATTTACAGAAAGTTATCAACAAAAACAAATGTCAGTAGCTTCTATTTGGTTAGGAGAGGTAGGAGAATGGATATCTAAAACAAGTCCTATCTTATGCATATTGGCATTTTTCTATTTAAAAAAGAATATAAAATGGCGAATTCCAGTTTATTTTATTGGAACATATTTGACATTGTTTATTTTTTCTAATTACTTTGTTTCAAACTCCTGGATAGATATTTTAAAAAATTTAGGAACAGGAAATTTACTATTTTTATCTTTATTTTGTGCTACTGAGACAAGAACCACTCCAGTTACCAATATAGGACAAATTTTATTTGCGGTATTTCTGGGAATATTTGTTTACATTGGAACTTTCTTTTTCACTTCCTATTTATCTATGATTTTAGCCATTCTAATATCGAATTTCTTGACATCTTTATATGATTATTTTGGAAATTATTATGAATTAAAATATTGTAGTGAATATGGCAATTTATAAAATAAAGGAAGTAAAAAATTTTTTATGAAATAGATAGAATTTTTTCAAACTTATCTCGTATCATTTTTATGAGTAGGAAGAATTTATCTACTTGACAGTATTGTGATTCACTATTATAATGTAGATAGTTCTTCCAGATAAGGAGGAAACGAGATGAAGCAGGGGATACAAACATTAAAGTGTCATAAAGATACAAAAGTATATGGATTACGGTATGATACGATTTTTAAAAATGTATTTCAGAATAAACAATATTTAAAACAGTTTTTGAAACAAATTTTTAAAGAATCTTTAGAAGATTTTTGGTATGTTGATAAAGAACTTTCTAAAAATAATAAAAATCTGAGATATCGGGTGAGTGACTTAGTTATTGAAACCAAAAAAAGAATTATTATTGAACTTCAAAATAAAAATTTAGAAAATATTGAACCAAGGAGTAAAATGTATGTATCAGGTTTTTATACAAGACAAAATCCAGGAGAGTTTTATGAGAGAGTAAAGCCAGTAGAACTATTTTTGATTTTAAATTATCCTTATCAAAAAGCAGTGGTGTTAAAAGAATATGAACAAATGAATCAGAAATATAAAGAACAATTTGGAAGTTTATCAAAGATTAAAATATGGAATATTTATGAAGCATTAAAGGTGAAAAAGGGAATCGATTATGATTATGCCAGAATATTTAATTTAGATTATTGGAAAGAACCCGTTCATATTTTAATGGAGTTAAAGAAAAAAGGAGTGCAGAGTTTTATAAAGAGCATTGAACTTTATAATTTAGATTATAAAATATACAAAAAATTAAAGGAGGAAGAAAGTATGGAGATGAGTTTTGAACAAGCAACATCAATGATAAAATATCATGCAGAGCAAAGAGGAGAAAAGCGTGGAATCATAACAGGAAAGTTAGAAACTGCTTTTTCTATGTTGAAGAAAGGAACTGATTTGTCTTTTATTAAAGAAGTAACAGGATTATCAGAAAAACAAATAAAAGAATATGCAAACTCAAAATAAAAATTCAAAATATAAAAAAACAGAATCTTACAAATTCTGTTTTTTATGCAGCAATATCTTTGCTAACTTTGTTTAAAGTTCTTAACTCTCTAGCGCTCATTCTAATAGATTCACCATTATCTAAAGTTACTTTTTGTAAATTTGGTTTCTGAGCATGTCTAGTCGCTCTTAATGAATGAGATCTTCTATTACCAAATAAAGCTTTTTTACTTGTTACTTTTTTAGCCATATATTTGCCCTCCCTTATATATAGTTTTTTTCCTATGCCTTTCCACTTTATCATAACTTCCACTAATTGTCAAATATTTTACCTTAAATTCCATACTTTTTCCATTGCATTCCCCCCTTAACTATGTTATGATTTTATGTGATAAGAAAAGAAGTGATAAAAATGATTTTACCAAATTTAAAAGAAGCCAAACAAAGAACAAATAGAGAAGTAATTATTAAAACAAATGAATATCACGTAGAGGAAGAATTAAAAAAGATTGGTCTTCACAAAAAATATTTTTTAAAAACCTATGGATGCCAAATGAATGAACATGATAGCGAAAATATAAAAGCAATATTAGAAGAAATGAGTTTTACAGAAACGAATATTATGGAAGATGCGGATTTTATTTTATTAAATACATGTGCGATTAGAGAAAATGCCCACAATAAAGTATTTGGTATGGTTGGTAGAATGAAGCATTTAAGAGAAACCAAACCAGATTTGATTACAGGTATTTGTGGTTGTATGGCTCAAGAAGAGACCATTGTAGAGGAAATTATGAAGAAATATAAATGGTTAGATATTGTTTTTGGAACACATAATATTCATAGATTGCCTCAAATATTGAAAGAAAAAATAAAAAAACAAAAACAAGAAATAGAAGTCTTCAGTATAGAAGGAGATATTGTTGAAAATATTCCCGTAAAAAGAGATAGTAAATATAAAGCTTGGATTAATATTATGTATGGATGTGATAAATTTTGTACTTATTGTATTGTACCTTATACAAGAGGGAAACAAAGAAGTAGGCCTCCAGAATTTATTTTAAATGAGGTAACAGAATTAGTGAAAGAAGGTTATCAAGAAGTAACACTTTTAGGTCAAAATGTGAATGCCTATGGAAAAGACTTACATATAGAATATAATATGGCTAATTTATTAGAAGATGTTGCAAAGACAGGAATTGCAAGAATTCGTTTTGTAACAAGCCATCCTTGGGATTTTACAGAGGAGATGATAGAGATTATAAAAAAGTATGATAATATCATGCCATATATTCATTTGCCTCTGCAATCTGGCTCAAATAGAATTTTAAAATTAATGGGAAGACGTTATACAAAGGAATCCTATTTGGAGTTATATAAGAAGCTTAAAGAAGCACTTCCATATTCTTCTATTACAACAGACATTATTGTAGGATTTCCAGGAGAGAAAGAAGAAGATTTTGAAGAAACTTTAGAAGTAGTAAAAGCATGTCAGTATGATTCTGCATTTACATTTATCTTTTCCGCTAGAGTAGGAACTCCAGCAGCGCAAATGGAAGATACAATATCATTAAAAGAAAAAGAAAAAAGATTATACCAATTAAATGAACTAGTGAATGAATATGCGAAAAAAGCGAATGATAAATATTTAGGAAAAATAGTTCCAGTATTAATTGAAGGTGTTAGTGAGAAAAATTCAACAATGATGATGGGATATACAGATACTATGAAATTAGTGAATGTAAAGAATGCAGATGATTTTATTGGAAAAATAGTGAATGTAAAAATAACAGATGTGAAAACTTGGAGTTTAGATGGAGAACTTGTAGTCGATTAATTTACAAGTTTTTTCTTTTTTCTTGTTATTCTATTGACCTAATAAACCCGAATTTGATAAACTGAAAGTAGGAGGGATAACCTATGACGAATCTTGAAAAAATAGACTTTGCAGTTTTAACTACATTGGGAGCTCATCCTGATTATTCGGAAATTATGACAGAAATATTAACTAAAAAATTATTAGATAAAGACCCTTTTGTAACCGCTAAATATTTTTCTAGAGCGAATGATGCAAGAGCCCATATGATGGAAGTTAGTGACCTAGATTTACTTTCAGAAGTGATAAAAAATGCGGTAAAAACATCTTTCTTATTAGAACAAAAAGGAATAGCAACAACTGGAGATGTTAACTATTTAGAGGGAGAAAAAGATAGTACCCTTTTTGGCTCAACTGCTTGTAAATGGATAAGTAATGAATTAGAAAAATATCCCAAAAAAAGTTTGGATGATATTTTAGAAAGACATCCTGAAATTTTACCTATTTTAGTATCAGTATTTGAAGAAACCAGATATGGAACTGGTTCTGTGATTTCAAAAGAAGAATTAGACAACCCTAGTTTAACTCACTCTCTTTTTTCTGTGTTAAATCGAATTGAGAATGATATTCATTCTTATACAGAGGCATAGTAATTAAAATATAAGCGAAAACCTATATTTTTTAATGAATTGGCAATCAGACTCTAATTCGATATTATAATAAACAAGTTGGAAAGGAAAATATAAGCATGGAAAATCAATTATTCAATACAATTAAGGAATTGCAACAAAGAGAACAACGGTTAAAAAGTTTGGATGACCAAATAGAAAACGGGAGAAATGAAAATCAGAAATATCTTTTAGAAGAAAAGCAAAGAAGAGAAAATATACTTCGTTCACTAGTACAGGAAAGTGAAGAAGAAGCAAAAAAATTATCTACATTATTTGACCAGAATGTAGTTTCTATTGCCCTTTCAGATTTGATAGAAGAATTGTCAAAATTATCTGGAATTTCTATTTTAAATATGAAAATAAGTGTAGATTTTGAAAGTACTATTTATTGTGGCAGTGATGTTTCTTTTTCAAAAGACATGTTAGAAAATGCTAAATTAGAGTATTTTAGTGGAAAAAATTCAGCTAATAACACGGTTAGTATTCATATATTAGGCGATAATACTTTGGAAGAATATGAAGCTAATCAGCCTTTTTCTTATGAAATTACATATCCATTAAATTTAAGAGAGCCACAAGCGGATGGGAAAACTTTTTTTGAGCATTGTAGTTGTCACTATAACGGGCTAAGTTCTTATTCGGTACAAGTTGATAGGAGAATAGGAGATATTATTTGTCATATTGATATGGAAAAGGTAATTAGAGGCGATGAATACAATTGGAAACCTTCAAGTTTATTAATGACGGCTATTATGAATTGTGTCGAACAAGGAAAATATATTGATCCAACCATATCACCAAAAGAAAAACAAAAAGTGTTAAACTAGATTTGATATAAATAATTTTATTTATATCTTTTTCTTTGTTCACTTTTTAAGGCTTTCGCATAGATTATAAGTGAGAGGTGATAAAAAGTGGCATATAAAGAGATTGTAACGAAAGCAGTAATAGGAAAAGGGAAAAAATATTTTAAAAATAATTATAGTATTGAGTCCACTGATAACCCTACTACAGTATTAGGTTGCTGGGTAATTAATCATAAATTTAAAGGTTATAAATCTGGCGATAAGATTGGAGTAGATGGTTCATTTGATGTAAACATTTGGTATTCTTATGAAAATGATTCTAAAACAACTGTTGTAAACAAAAAATTTGACTATAATGATTTATTAAATGTGAAAACAAGAAATGATGTGGATTTGACTGGTGACACTGATATTATTGTACGTTCTTTAAAACAACCAACTTGTTCTAAAGTAAACATTTTAGAAAATGGTGTTATCAATTTTGATATAGAAAAAGAACTAGGTGTAGAAATTGTAGGAGAAACGAAAATGAAAATAGCGATTGAAGAAGAAGAAGATCCATGGGATGAGATAGATGATGAAGTAACAGAAGAAATAGAAAAAGAAATTGAGAATAGTGTAACAGAAGACTACATAAAATAAAGTGTCAACCAAAAAGTGTTGACACTTCTTTGCTTTTGTGATATATTGAATGAAGTGAAACGGAGGGATAACATGGCAGTTAAATTGAGACTAAAAAGAATGGGGTCAAAAAAGAAACCTTTTTACCGTATTGTAGCAGCTGATTCAAGAAGTCCAAGGGATGGAAGATTTATTGAAAATGTTGGAACTTATAATCCAATAACAGAACCAGCAGAAGTAAAAATTGATGAAGAAATCGCTATGAAATGGCTAAAGGATGGAGCAATTCCTACTGATACAGTAAGAGATTTACTAAAAAAACAAGGTATCTTAGAAAAATTCCACCAAATGAGAATGAGTAAGAAAGCATAATTATGGATTTAGCAGCATTAACTTCTTATTTAGTAAAAAATTTAGTAAGAGAACCAGAAATGGTATCAGTAAAACAGTTCGATGATGAAGAGGACCTTATTACCATTCAAGTATTGGTTAGCAATGATGATATGGGAGCAGTAATAGGCGCAGGCGGAAAAATAGCAAATTCTATTCGTACAATTGTACAAGCTTCTGCTTCTATTCATTATCAGAAAAAAGTAAAAATTAATATTGATTCTTTTTAGAAGCGAGAAATTCGTTTCTTTTTTCTTGTATAAAATACTACTTTATACTATAATATTAAATAGATAGTGAGGCATTATATGGATTATAGAAAAATGAAAATACCACATCACGTTGGCATTATTGTAGATGGAAATGGAAGATGGGCAGAAGAACATGGAAAAAAAAGAAGTTATGGACACAAAATCGGGTCTGAAAATTTAGAAAAACTTAGTCGTTATATATTAAAGAAAACTGGAATCAAAGTATTAAGTGTTTATGTCTTTTCAACTGAAAATTTTAAAAGAAGTAAAGAAGAAGTCGATTATTTGATGAGTTTATTTACTAAAAAGTTTAAAAGAGACGCACAAAAATATCAAAAAGAAAATATCAAAGTGATATTTTCAGGTAGAAAAAATCCATTAAATGAAGAAGTATTAAAAACAATGGATGAAATTGCAGAAATGACGAAAAATAATACAGGAGGAATTTTAAACTTTTGTTTAAACTATGGAGGACATGCTGAGATTATTGATGCAACAATTCAACTTGCTAAAGATTTGAAAGAAAACAAAATAACAGAACAAGATATAGATGAAGAATTATTTGCTCAATATCTTTATCAAAATTTGCCACCTATTGATTTCTTGATAAGAACCAGTGGTGAATATCGAATCAGTAATTTTATGTTGTGGCAAGCTTCTTATGCAGAATTTTATTTTCCAAAGACTTATTTTCCAGATTTTAATAATGAAGAATTTGATAAAGCGATTTTAGAATATACCAAAAGAGATAGAAGATTTGGAGGAATTGATTATGAAAAAACGAATCATTAGTTCCGTTATAATGACTATTATTTTAGTCCCACTTTTTTTTAAGGGAGGAATTATATTTACTTTAGGTACTTATTTGATATCCTTACTTGCATTAAAAGAATTTCTAGATATTAAAAGTACAAAAAAAGAATTACCAGAGTTTATTAATTTTATTAGCTATATGATGATGACTCTTTTAATATTCTTTAATGTTAGTGGAGAACATTCCAAAGAGATAGTAGCTTTGACAATGGATTTTAGAGTCATTTCAGGATTATTTTTAACCTTTTTAATTCCTACTTTGTTATATCATGATAGAAGCAAATATAGTATTAATGATGCTTTTTATTTGATTGGTGGAATTTTCTTTTTAGGAACTTCTGTATCCTTGTTCATTTTACTAAGAGAAAGAGAACTTTTATTATTGATTTACTTATTATTAATTACTATTGTTACTGATACTTATGCTTTTTTAACTGGGTTATTGATTGGAAAACATAAATTATTAGAAGAAGTATCTCCCAAAAAAACTTGGGAAGGAACAATAGGGGGAACCATATTTGCTGTTTTTGTAGCTGTTAGCTTTTACCATACAGTGATTAATTTAGAAATCTCAATATGGAGTTTGGTTTTGATTACTACCTTTTTATCTTTTTTAGGTCAATTAGGAGATTTATTTTTTTCATCTATTAAACGTTATTATGGAAAAAAAGATTTTTCTAATATTATTCCAGGGCATGGAGGAATATTAGACCGAATCGATAGCATTATTTTTGTAGTATTAGGCTATGTATTTTTCATCAGCATTTTATAGAAAAGAGGAATGAAATGACAATCATATATTTTATTTTAATATTAGGAATTATTGTTTGTATTCATGAGTTTGGTCACTTTCTATTTGCAAAAAAAGCAGGAATTTATGTATATGAGTTTTCTATAGGAATGGGTCCAAGACTATTTAAATGGAATCGGAAAAATGACGAAACTGTATATTCTATCAGATTACTTCCAATCGGTGGATTTGTTCAAATGGCAGGAGAAGATTTAGACACAGATGAAAAATCTGAAATTCCAAAAGATAAGATGATGCAAAATAAAAAATGGTATCAAAGATTTTTGACGATTGTAGCTGGAGTGATGTTTAATTTTATTCTCGCGATTATACTACTTTTTGTAATTGCTCTTATTCATGGTGCTCCTTATTTAGGAACTACAATTGGGGAAGTAGGAGAAAATAGCCCAGCTGCTGTAGCAGGTTTAGAAACAGGGGATAGAATAATCAAAGTAGGAAATAAAAAAGTAACAAACTCTGATATGCTAATGCTTGAACTTCAAGTTCAAAATGGAAAAGAAACTACTTTGGTTGTAGAAAAAAAAGATGGGAAAACAAGAAAAATTATAATGAGTCCTAAAAAAATAACAGTAGATGGAAAAGAAAGTTATCAATATGGATTTGCTTTAGAAACAAAAGCAGAAAAAGGAATTATAGGTGCTGTTAAATATGCATTTGGTAAAACAATTAGTTTAGTAGAACAGATGGTGCATATTATTGGATACTTATTTACAGGAAAACTTGCATTAAGTAGTTTAGCAGGACCAGTAGGAATTTTTCAAGTAGTAGGAGAAACTGCAAAAACAGGAATTTTAAATATGATTTACTTAATTGCTTTTATGAGTATCAATGTTGGATTTTTGAATTTACTTCCAATACCAGCGTTTGATGGAGGAAGATTACTATTTTTAATCATAGAAAAAATCAAACGAAGTCCTGTGAGTCCAAAACTAGAAAATGCAATCCATTCCATTGGTTTTATTTTACTTATGATTTTAATGGTAGTAATTACTTATAACGATATTTTGCGATTATTTCATTAAAATACTTGACCTTCTCCTTAGGGAAAGGTCTATATTTTTATAAAGGAGGGAGGAAATGATATTTTTATATCATGAAAAATTATGTTAAAAGTAGAAAATGTGACAAAATATTATGGGGACTTTTTGGCAGTAGACAATCTATCATTTACTGTGAAACCTGGTGAAATATTTGGATTGTTAGGAGTAAATGGAGCCGGAAAAACTACCACCTTTAGAATGATTATGGGACTTCTTGACCCTACTAAAGGAAATATTACATTAGATGGAAAAAAGATAGATTATGACATCACTGATAAGATTGGATTTTTAACAGAAGAAAGAAGTCTACTTTTAAAAATGACGGTGAAAGAACAATGTCTATTTTATGGAACATTAAAAGGAATGAAAAAAAAGGAAATAGAAAAAAGGCTAGATGAATTGTTAGAACGTTTTGAGATTCCCGAATATAAAGATAAAAAAATTAAAGAACTTTCTAAAGGAAATCAACAGAAAGTCCAATTTATTACAGCTATTTTGAATGACCCAAAATTACTTATTTTAGACGAACCATTTAGTGGGTTAGACCCATTTAATATTGAACTTTTTAAACAGGAAATTGTAGAGATGTCTAATCGTGGAAGTATGATTATATTTTCATCACATAGAATGGAACACGTAGAATTATTCTGTAAAAAATTAGTGGTAATGCTAAAAGGAAAGTCTGTATTAGAAGGATATTTATCAGATATAAAAGAACAATATCGTAAAAAAAATATTCTTATCAAAGGGGATGTAAAGAAAAAAGAATTGGAAGAAATAAAAGGTGTGGTAGAAGTAATAGAAAAAGCAGATGAATTTGAAGTGAAAATAGAGGAACAAAAAATTGCCTCAAAAGTTTTTGAAGTAATTTCTGGTCATAAAAAAATCACGAAATTTGTAGTAGAAGAACCATCTTTAAATGAAATTTTTGTAGCAAAAGTAGGTGAAAACTATGACAAGTAAGTTAAATTATCTAATTAGTGTTAGTTTAAAAAGAAAGATTAAAACAAAATGGTTTGTGATTGCAAATATCATTTTAGGAATTATCATAGCAGGCATTATTAATATTGATAGTATCATTATGCTTTTTGGCGGGGATTTTAATAATAAGACGCCTCTTTATGTAATAGATGAAACGAATGTTGCTTATGAACTTTTTGAATCACAGGTTAAGGAAATGGATATCAATTTAGCAGGAAAAGAAGAGGGCAGTTATGAAATTAAAAAATATGAAAAAAGTATTGAAGAAGCAAAGCAGCAAATAGAAAAAGATAAAAAAACGATTGTTATTTTATTACAAGAAGATACAGAAAATACTTTAAAGGCAACAATTATATCAGAACAATTTTTAGATACTTTAGATACTCAAGTATTAACAAGTGCGATTAATACTGTGAAAGTAGCTATAGCCCTTTCAAATTCTAATATTAGTGATGAAGAGATAGCTTCTATTTATGCAAAAGCAACAATTGAACGAATTTATTTGGATGAAACAAAAAAGTCAGAAGATGAAAATATGGAAATTATTGTAACTACTGTATTTCCAATTGTTATTTTACCATTTTTCATGTTGACAATGTTTTTGGTTCAAATGATAGGTGCAGAAGTAAATGATGAAAAGACAACTAGAGGAATGGAAATTATTATATCTAATGTAAGTCCAAAAACTCATTTTTTTGCCAAAGTAATTGCAGCCAATTTATTTGTTTTATTTCAAGGTTTATTATTAGTTTTATTTGTCCTTTTAGGCATGTTTATTCGTCAATTAATTGGAGGCAATTCTATTGTAAATGGTCTTGGAAGCGAAGTTAGTAAAGTTATTACAGGATTAGGAGAAACTGGATTAGCAAGTAAATTCATTTATATTATTCCACTTTCTTTATTGCTCATGGTTTTGACTTTCATTGCATATTCTTTGTTAGCAGGAATACTTGCCTCTATGACAACGAATACAGAAGATTTTCAGCAATTGCAAACTCCGATTATTATCATTTCATTAATTGGTTATTATTTGGCAATGATGGCAGGAGTATTTGAAGGTGCAACATTTATAAAAATATTAGGATTTATGCCATTGATATCTGCTATTTTAGCGCCTTCGCTATTAGTACTGGGACAATTTGGTGTGATAGAATTTATCATTGCAATTTTATTAGTTATAGTCACAAATTGGTTATTAGTAAAATATGGATTACGCATTTATAAAGTTGGAATATTGAATTATTCTTCTAGTGGATTATGGAAGAAAATGTTTAAAGCATTAAAAACAAGAGAATAGTTTATCAGACTGTTGACAGATATGTTCAATAGTCTTTTTTTGTAAAAAGAAAGGATTGAGTGTGTTCTATATAGAATAATACTATTGAG
>CASAUJ010000037.1 GCA_949118805.1 uncultured Clostridia bacterium
ACTCAAAGTATATTAATTTCAAAAATTTGTGACATATGATTGACTAACCTACATTGTTAAATGTGTTTTTTTAGTGAATTATCTTGCCTTTTTAAATTGAATTTGTTATACTATTAGCATGAAAAATTAGGAGTGAAACATTTTGGAAAAGAAACAAATGAATAATACTATAAAGAATAAAAAGAAAAAAAGAAAAAAGAAAATAGGTAGAAAAATTTTATTGCTTCTTTTGTTCGTATTAGTAATAACAGGTGGGATTTTTGCTTATCGAGTTCATCTAAATGGTGGAGGAATGTCAGGAATGTTAGCAACTATGGTAGGACATGATCAAAATACCAAAAAAAATTTACCAGAATTAAAAGTTTTAGTTTTAGGAATTAGTACTGATCAAGAGAATGTAGAATTAACAGATACAATAATGGTAGCATCTTATAATCCGAATACGCAAAAGGCAACTTTATTATCTATTCCAAGAGATACTTACATAGGAAAAAACACAGCAAGAGCAACTGCCTATGAAAAAATTAATACTCTATATGGAAGAAAACATCGTCCAGACGAAACACTGGAAGCAATTAATGAAATTACAGGATTGGATATCCAATATTATGTAGTTGTAAAAACAGAAGCATTAATCAAATTGGTCGATGTAATAGGAGGCGTAACTTTTAATGTTCCAATAGATATGGATTATGATGATAAAACGCAAAACTTGCATATCCATCTAAAAAAAGGAGAACAAAAATTAGATGGAAACAAAGCAGAGCAGTTAGTTCGATTCCGACACAATAATAATGGAAGTTCTTATCCAGCAGAATATGGAGACAATGATTTAGGAAGAATGAGAACACAAAGAGAATTTATCATGCAAGTAATCAAACAAACAGCAAAGCCAGAAAACATATTTAAATTAGGTGAAATTTTAGAAGTAGCAGAAGAATATGTAATTACCAATATTGATTTTAATGTAGCCAAAGATTATATTCCTTATGTAGTAGAATTTAGTACAGAAAATATGTTGACAGAAACCTTGCCAGGAAGTGTACCTAATTTAAACAAAACCAATAATGTTAGTATATTCGTGTATGACAAAGTAGAAACCAAGAAATTAGTACAAGAATTATTTGTTGATAGAGATCTAGAAGAAAACGAGGAAACAGAAGGAGAAGAAAAAACAAATCAAGAGGAAAATACAACAACCAATATTGATAAATCTGAGATTACAATTGAAGTACTAAATGGTAGCGGAGTGAGTAATAACTTACAAAAAGTAGTAAACCAATTACAGGGAGCAGGATTCAAAGTAACTAGAACAGGAAGTACGAATACAACTACAAAGACAGTGATCAATAATAAAAAAGCAGTAAAAGAAGATCTACTAACAAAGATAAAAGAAGTGGTTGGAAAGGGTAGTATCGAAACCAGTCAATCTAGTTCAAGTAAAGTAGATGTAACCATTATTATTGGAAAAGATTATTAAAAAAGAAGTTTATCAATCTTCATCAATGATTGATAAACTTCATTCTTTAAACTCGTCTTACTCGATAAACTTTTTTTCGTTTTTGTTTTTTCTTTTTCTTATGAAGAAACCCCCAATAAATTAGCCATAAAATGAAAAGAATAACAGTAGCATCTACAAGATAATCAAACAACTTTGATTTTTCTACTGAATGAGAAGCTATTAAATCAACTTGATATTCTATTCCATCAATTTGATAACAAACCTTACCAAGTACAGTATTTTCTTCAATTGGTGCTGACAAATCCTCATGTAATTGAATTTCAAAAGGAAAATCATTTTCGTTCAAAAAACTTTTTAGTAAAACATCCAAATCAGTAGATGCTAATAAATCTAAATTTTTCGTATCATTTGTACCATTTTTGATCTCTATATTGGAAACAATATCATTCGTATGTAATAAAGTTTTTACCATATAATTATCATAGCCATATTGATACAAATTTTTTGTCTCAGTAAATCGACTAGAAGAATTAGTTTGTGTTTTTCCTCCTAAAACAACACATATCAATTCTAGATTATCTTGGTAACTACAAGATACTAAACATCCTCCTGCTTGACTGGTATAACCAGTTTTACCACAAGTAACAAAAGAATAATGATAAGGGCTATTAGGAACAAGTAATTCATTAGTAGAAGTATATCTTCTAGTACCATATTTATTTGTAGCAGAAATGGCACAAGAAGCCTTGCCAGATAATTTTCGGAAAGTTTCATTTTTGATACAATATTGCATCATAGTAGCTAAATCATAAGCGGTTGTATAGTGGTTTTCATCATGCATACCAAAAGCGTTGGTAAAATGTGTATTCGATAAGCCAAGTTCATTGATTTTGGTATTCATCATAGAAACGAAACTTTCAATAGAACCACCAATGTGTTCTGCCAACACATTAGCAGCATCATTGGCAGAATGAACAAGCAAAAGTTCTAACAATTGTTCTACTGTTAATTGTTCATCTACTTGTAAAAAAGCAGATGAGTAACCTTCTGGAATAGAAGTAGAAGCATGATAACTAACTGTTACCATTTCATCTAAAGCACAATTCTCTAAAGCAAGAATAGCAGTTAAAATTTTAGTGGTACTAGCTGGATACATTTTTCTATTTTCCTCTTTTGCATACAATACTTTTCCTGTTTTGTTATCAATTAAAAAAGCAGATTCTGAAGTTAAATTTGGTTTTTCAGAAGAAGACCATACAGAAGGAATTGGAAGTAATAGAAATCCTAAAACAAGAAAACAAAGTAATAATTTTTTTAATTCTATTTTTCGTTTCATTTTTTTCTCCTCACTTTATGTATCTATCATATCTCATTTTTCTAGAATTTTCAACCTGATTTTTAGAATTAAGTAATTTTTAAGAAAGGAGGTTTTTTTATGGATTCTTTAGAAAAAAAGCAAAAAATCATATTAGGGATTATGATTGCGATTGTAGTTGGATTTATTGGATACTATGTATATGCCAAAGAAGATCAAAAACAATTGCAAGAGGAAGAAGAATTTTTGTTACAACCAACAGAAACAAAAGAAAAACAAGAAGAAAAGGAAGAGGATGACAAAATTTTAGTACATGTTTCAGGAGCTGTTCAGAAAGAAGGAATTGTAGAATTGAAAATAAACAGTCGAATGGCAGATGCTATAGAGAAAGCAGGAGGCTTTAGAGAAGATGCTTATGTAGAAGAGATTAACTTAGCCTATAAATTAGAAGATGGTATGAAAATTAAGATTTTGACCAAAGAAGAAAAACAAATACAAATAAAAGAGAATACAAAAGAAGAGGAGATATCAACCAATAGTGGAGGAATAAACAACGAAGAAAAAGAAAGGAATAGTAAAGATAGTAAAATCGATATTAATACTGCTACGCGGTAGTCAATTAGAAACATTGCCAGGAATTGGAACAGCAACTGCTACTAAAATTATTAATTATCGAAAAGAAAAAGGAAAATTTACTAAAATTGAACAACTAAAAGAAGTGAGTGGAATAGGAGAGGCAAAATTTGAAAAGATAAAAGAGTTCATCTGTATAAAATAGAAATTAACCTAGTTGGATCCAAACAACTAGGTTAATTTTAAGGAAAATGAGACTTGACAAAACAAAAAAGACATAGTAAAATGTTAGAGCAGACTAACAAAAAGGAGAAAAATATGAAATTAAGTAATTCTCAAGAAGAATATTTAAAAACCATATATTTATTAGAGAAAAATAATCAAAAAGTGAGAGTAACAGATATTGCTTTTAAATTAGGAATTACTAAGCCAAGTGTTAACAAAGCAGTCAATCTATTAAAAGATTTAGAACTAATCCATTATCAGATCTATGGAAATATCAATTTAACAAAAGAAGGCGAAAAATATGCGATACAAGTGATTAAGAAACAAGATATTGTAACGATGTTTTTAGTAGAAATTTTAGGAATCGATAGCAAACAAGCGGAAAAGGAAGCTATTGCTATCAAACATGTGATATCAGAACAGACTACTAAAAAATTGAATCAATATATCACACAAATTATGAATTTAGAAGATTTACAATGTGGTTATGATGAAAAAAATGAGAAATGTAGAAAATGTATTCAAATAAAAGCAAAAAATAAAATGAAATCGGAGGAATGAAATGTTATTAGAATTACAAGATATTAATTTTGAAAGAAATCATAGAAAAATATTAGATCATATTAATTTACAATTAGATACCAAGAAATTTATAGCCATTACAGGACCAAATGGATCTGGCAAATCAACTTTAGTAAAAATAATAATGGGGATCGAAAAACCAGATAGTGGAAAAGTATTTTTAGAAGGACAAGATATTACCCATTTAAGTATTCATGAAAGAGCCAATTTAGGAATTAGTTTTGCTTTTCAACAGCCTGTTAAATTCAAAGGAATTACAGTATATGATTTATTAAAAATAGCAGGAAAAAAGGATATGACAAAAATAGAAGCTTGTGAAATACTATCAAAAGTAGGATTATGTGCTAAAGAATATGTGGATCGAGAAGTAAATGGTTCTTTGTCAGGAGGAGAATTGAAAAGAATTGAAATTGCAACAGTAGCATTAAGAGGAGCCCAATTAACCATATTTGATGAACCAGAAGCAGGAATCGATTTATGGAGTTTTAGCAATTTAATTGAGGTATTTGAAAATATGAGGAAATTAATTCAAGGAACGACTCTTATTATTTCCCATCAAGAAAAGATTTTAAAAATAGCAGATGAAGTCATTTTGATGAAAGCAGGAAAAATAGAACAAGTTGGGAAAAGTGAAGAAATTTTAAATAGAACAATTACCAAAATAGAATGTTATAAAATGAGGAAAAGTGAGTCAATTTAAAAGGAAGGAAGAAGACAATGGAAGAAAAAATAAAGAAGATCGATCAAGATCTATTAAAGGAAGTATCCGACCTAGAAAACATGAAAAAGGGAGCCTATAATATTAGAAAAAATGGAGAAGGAATAGAAAGAAAAGTGACAGATAATGTAAACATTATAACGAAAACAGACAAACCAGGAATAGATATCCATGTAAAAGAAAATACAAAATTGGAATGGATCCACATACCTGTTATTCTTACAGAAAGTGGAAGAAATGACTTAGTTTATAATGATTTTTATATTGGAAAAAATGCAAATGTAATCATTGTAGCAGGCTGTGGTATTCATAATGATCATCACAAAGATTCTAGACATGATGGAATTCATCGTTTTTTCTTGGAAGAAGGAGCCAAAGTAAAATACATTGAAAAACATTATGGAGAAGGAAAGGGAGATGGGAAGAGAATTTTAAATCCTGTGACAGAAGTATTTTTAAAACAGGGAAGTAGTATGGAGATGGAAAGTAGCCAGATCAAAGGAGTGGATTCTACCATCCGAGAAACCAAAGGAGAATTAGGAAAAAACACTAATTTTACGGTATCTGAAAAAATTATGACACATGGAAAACAATTTGCAAAAACAATTTTTGAAGTTCAATTAAATGGAGAAAATTCACATGCTCATGTTACTTCCAGATCAGTAGCAACAGAAGAATCAAAGCAGTTTTTTGAATCTAGAATTTATGGGAATCATAAATCTTTTGCTCATAGTGAATGTGATGCTATTATTAAAGATCAAGCAAAAGTAACAGCGACTCCAGAAATAACAGCTAATCACGTAGAAGCCAATTTGATTCATGAAGCAGCCATTGGAAAAATTGCAGGAGAACAATTAATAAAATTGATGACACTAGGACTTTCAGAGAAAGAAGCAGAAGAAGAAATTATTCACGGATTTTTAAAATAGAAATCTAAAATAGGGAACTTTTTTGAATTTTAGTTCACTATTTTTTATTTTAACCATATTTAAAATTTGATAGAATTGTAAAAGTAGAATGAAAAGATTTTTCAATATGGGAATTACTTTTATAGCATTGGTCATTACGATCATTACATTATTGATATTAGCAGGAGTTACTATTTGAAATAACAATGCAGTAATACCAGTACTTTCAAGGATTGGCACTACCGCATTGTTACCCTTTTGTTACCCACCACATAAGTCGTAATAGGTTTTATAAAAAATTTATATATGAAATAGAAGAAATGTGTATAATTTTCTATCCACTAGTTGGAAAATTGTACTTTATAAAAGTATCAATATTATTTTAATTTTGATGTAAATTATACTCAATTTTGTAAAATTCGGAATTAAAATATAGTATATAATAAAATAAAGTGAATACAATAATATAAGTTAATATTTCGCAAAATTAAAAATATTTACTTTTTGCGAAATGAGTGCTATAATAATTTCGAGGTGATTTTATATGAAAATAATAGAAAGAAATTACTTGAAAGAATTAATTGATGTGATTGGAACACCTGATATAAAAGTCATAACAGGGGTAAGACGTAGTGGAAAATCAAAATTATTAGAAATGTTTAGAAATTATATTAAAGAGAATATAAAAAATGTAAATATAATTAATATAAACTTTAATCTAGTTAAATTTGATAAATTAAGAGATTATTTATCTTTAAATAATTATATAGAATCAAACTACATGGAAGGAAAAAGAAATTTTGTATTAATAGATGAAGTTCAAATGTGTAAAGAGTTTGAAAGAACAATAAATAGCTTACATGCGGAGGAAAAATATGATATATATATAACAGGTTCAAATGCATTTTTATTAAGTAGTGATCTAGCTACTTTATTTACTGGTAGAACTTATGAATTACAAATTTATCCATTTTCTTTTAAAGAATATTTAACTTACTTTAAAAATAATAATATTGAAGAAGCATTTGATAAATATGTTTTTGAAGGTGGATTGTCTGGTTCATATGAATATGATGATATTAAAAAAAGATATAATTATATAAATGATGTTTATAATGCTTTGATAGTAAGAGATATTAGACAAAAATATAAGATACAAAATATTGGACTAATGGATAGTCTTACTGAATTTATGATGGATAACATTTCAAATTTAACATCATATAGAAATATTGCTAATAAATTAAATGAGAATAATATAAATGCAAATGATAAAACAATAGCTTCATATATTAATTACTTATGCGATGCATTTGCTTTTTATAAAGTAAGAAGATATGATATTCAAGGTAAAAAATATTTATCTTCAATTGATAAATACTATTTAGTAGACCAGTCCTTTAAATTTGCTAAATTGGGGACAAAGAATATTAATTATGGACGAGTATATGAAAATATTGTGGCTATGGAATTATTACGAAGAGGTTATGAAATTTATGTAGGAACTTTATATAACAAAGAAGTAGATTTTGTTGCAATGAAAAGGAATGAAAAATTGTATATTCAAGTATCAGATGATATAAGTTATGATAAGACTTTAAAAAGAGAAGTTGAACCATTATTACAAATTAAAGACGCTTACCCAAAGGTAATAATTGCCAGAACAAAACATGAAGATTATCAGTATGAAGGGATACAAATATATGATATAGCTAATTGGCTTGCTAATTAGTAATTGTACTAAACTGCTATTATAGTGGTCGTTTAAGTTAATCTGATTTACAAAAATTATAAAAATGCAGTAAAATAAGAAAAGAATAAAAGAAAGGTTAATATATGTTTGATAAAATTATTTTTGAAAAAATTATGAAATGGTCTGAAAATAGACCACAACCCAAAGGGCTTACAAATGAAACAATAAAGAAAGTATCAGATTATTTTAAAGAAAATTTTGATAGTTGTTTGCCACAAGGTTATATAGAATTTCTTAATGTAATGAATGGATTTTCATATGATGGACATAGTATTTTTTGTTGTTATAATGATGATATAGAAAAAAATTATCCAAGATATGCTGTTTATGATTTAGTAACATTTAATACTAATTTTTATGAAAATACTGATATTTCAGATTATATTATACTGGGGATATCTAGTCTTGATTATGTTGGATATATAAAAGCTAAAAATAAATATGTAATCATGACAAATGGTACGATGCAACATTTAAAAGAATTTGATACATTTAATGAAATGATTATGAATTTTTTAGAATTATCTTAATATAGAGTCAAGTATTTACAAAAATAACACAAACTTTTTAAAATAAATATAAGGTTGTAATACAAATTACATCTATCTAAAAGTATTTTAAGTAATTCGTTACCCTTTTGTTACCCACCACATAGTTTTGTACAGGTTTTATCAAGAGGCAAAACAAATGTAGAAAAATGAAGAAACATAAAGGGGAGTAAGAAAATGCTTAAATAAAAGGGCTTAAAAACCCTATCATAAATTATTGCAAAAAAGTTAATAGTAATACTAGCAAGAGTAACCATTACAACCTTAATATCAACTTCGTTATTCCCATTCTGATCAAAAGTTAGAAGTTTGTAATACATGGAAGATCTATAATCAGTGTAGGGGATATGTAATAATATTATAGCAAGAATTAGAGGAGAAAAGTTAAAATAAACATAAAATGGTGACATAATGAAAAAGTCATTTTAATCTCTCACCAAGTGTGAGTTTTGAATAGAAAAACCAAATAGAAGTATTTTTGGTTTCGTTTGCTTTTCAATTTTATTCTGAAAGGAGATTATTTCATGAAAAAAGAGAAGAAGAGTGCAGTGACAAAATGGCTTGTACCTTGATAAAAACTCTTGTCACTCCAATGATCATTTGTATTTGCGTAGTATTTTTCACTAATTTCTTTGAAGGAGACTTATTGGATTTGAAAATGGGAATTTATCTAGGAGTTTGCGTAGGAGTGATAAACACAATACAGTTGTTTGGAAAAAAGATAAAAGATGGAGAGTATCTGGAAGAATTGGATCAAGCAGTTAAAAGGAAGATACTCAGAAAGCTTTTAGAGAAGGGGGATTGTGTTGCAGTAGAAATGCAAATACCAGAACAATATTCCAAGGAATTAGAGAAGATCGTTGAATTTTATGCAAAGAAACATACCAGTTTAGAGAATCGGATTAATGTAACCGTAGTCGATCGTTTGACAGAAGAACGGAAATTCTTTAAAAGCATGGAAGAAGGCGAGTTTTATGAGACCTATCGACTGAAATAATCAGAAGGGAGAAGCAAAATAAGAGGGGAAGAATGAGGCAATATGCCTCATTTCTTCTTTTGCAAAAAAAAAAAGTAAAAAGCAAAAAGTTCAAACTAAAATTGCCTTTTTATTGCTTTTTTTAACAATCTGTAATAAAATAAAAAGCAGAAAAGAAAAAAAGAACAAGAAAAAGAAAAAAATAGAAGAAAAAATGTAAAAAACTTTTTTAGGATAGCTCCCTAAAAAAGACAAAAACCACAAAGGACAAGTAGTAAAATAAGCCTATAACTTAAAAATGTAAGAGGTGGTAAGGATGTTTCAAAATGAAAATGTAATCGAAAAACAAAACAATAAATGGAATATTTTTTCTAATGTATTAGCCATAAAAAATATGGTAATTTATATGATTTCATTCCTATTATCTATGGTAGGATTAGGAGGAGAATTCTCCATTTTTAGTATCAGTATTTTAGGTGCTTGTATGGCATCTTCTGTGCCAGTATTAGGAATTGTATTAGCTTCCCTAATAGGAAATTTAATCCAATATGGAGCAGGAGGAGCATTAGGGTATTTTTTGACTTCTCTTGTATTACTCGTTCTTCTTTTTTTATTCAAACCAAAATATAATGAGCAAGAAAGAAATGAAAAGATAAAAATAGGAAAACATATTTTTATCTCTGTTTTCATAATACAAATCATTAAATTAGCAATGGCAGGATTTACCCTATATGACTTGTTATCAGGAGTTACAGTAGCAATTATAGGATTAGTATTTTATAAAATATTTGTCAATGCGACTGTTGTATTACAACAATTCTGGGAGCAAAGAGCATTTACCATTGAAGAACTAATTGGAGCAAGTCTAATCCTTGCGATTAGTGTAGGAGCCTTTGGAGAAGCCAATTTATTTGGATTTAGTATTCGAAATATTTTAAGTATTTTAATTGTCATGATATTAGGTTGGAAAAATGGAATTTTAGTAGGGACAACCGCTGGAGTCACCATAGGTGTTACCATAGGTGTGATTACTAGTTCGGAACCAATTATGATAGCAGCTTATGCTATTTCAGGGATGATGGCAGGTATTTTAAATCGATTTGGGAAAATAGGAGTTGTAGTAGGATTTGCTTTAGGAAATATTATTTTAGCTTATGTATCAAATGGATATACGATTGAATTGATTCATTTTAAAGAAATCTTGATTGCTTTTATTGGCTTACTTGCAGTTCCAAATCATTTCCAGATTGAATTAGAAGAATTTATAGGAAATAAAAAACTTTTGCCGATAACACCAGAGGTAGCTCTCAATAAAAGCAAAGAAGTTGCTAAAAATTTAAATCATGTATCACAGGCTATTCAAGAAATGGCAATTCACTATGATCAAGTGGAAAAGGATTCCTATGAAGCCAATAAGCAAATTTTTATAACAGAATTATTAAGTAACTTAGAACCTTATAAAGAAAATATGTTATATGAAGATATGGCAGATACAGAAGGCAAAATAATAGATCAGATATTCATTTATTTATTGGATAAACAAGAAATTGATCGAGGAGCATTGTTAGAAGTATTTGCAAAATGTAATAGTTATATCATTGGGTTTGATGATCAAGAAATTAGTCAATACTTAGAAGATAATATAGCACAAATGATACGAATGATTAATATCTCTTATAAAGTAGCCAAATCAGATTTTATTTGGAAAAAGAGAGTACAAGAAAATCAAAAAAATATGGGAAAACAATTAAATAGTGTTTCCAAAGCCATTCAGAAAATGGCACAAGGAATCGAAAATGAAATAGAAAATGAAGTACAATTTGAAAAACAAAAAGCAGAAATGTTAAAAATATTAAAAGAAAGAGCAATCCCAGTACAAGATATTTCGATTCAAAAAGACGGAAGATATTTACTAGAAGTATATACAGAAGAAATATTAGAAACGACAAAAATACAAACCATAGAAAAAATAGCAACACAAATTTTAAAAGAAAAAATCGTATTAAATGAAGAAGCAACCATAGGAAGAAAATTAAATTTTTTATCAGATGATAAATATGTAATGGCAATTGGAATGGCAGAAACTGCAAAAACCAAAAGTGAAATTTCAGGAGATGCCATGTTAAATATTCGATTAAAAGATGGAAAATATCTAATTGCTATTAGTGATGGAATGGGAACAGGAAACAAAGCAAGACAAAGTAGTAATGGTGCTTTAAAAATGCTAGAAAACTTGTTATTATCAGGTTTTGACAAAAATATTTCATTGGATTTAATCAATACAGCATTAATAAACCAAAATACGGAAGTATTTGCTACTTTAGATATTGCAATTATCGATTTATACCAAGGAAACATCGAATTTATTAAAAGTGGAGCTTGTCCAACTTATATAAAAAATAACAAAAAAGTACAAATCATCAAATCCAATTCTCTACCAACAGGAATGGTAGATACCCATCAAATCCAAACATTTGATAGAGACATTACCTCAGGAGATATTTTATTAATGTGTTCAGATGGAATCTTAGATGCTAATATTGAATACAAGAACAAAGAATTATGGTTAAAATATATGTTAGAAGACATAGAAACCACAAATACCAAAAAAATTGCAGACCTTATTATAAATGAAGCCATAGACAACACCTTTGGAAACATAAAAGACGATATGAGTATCATGATCTGCAAATTCAAAGAAAAAGGGGATTAGAGGGACGCTCTTTAAAATCACCTTTTTGGGGATTAAAGGGACACTCCTTATTTTAATAAAAAGAAAACACTTCAAAAAGTTGAGGTGTTTTTTGCTGTTTGAGAAAAAAAGGAAATTTTAAAAGAGAATGATTTTGAAAATAGTTAAGAGAAAATGTAAATAAGATATTAGAATGTATTGAATGAGGAAATTGAGATTAGTAAAATAACATTAAAAAACGAAAGAGGGAAAACAATGAAAAAAGGAAAAATGTTATTACTAATTTTTATGATGACAATAGGAATCATAATGGGAAAAGGAACCAATAGTCAAGCAGCTTTACAATCCAATGGAGGAAGTCCAGCAGGAAAAGGAATTAATGAATGGATTACAGGAATAAGACAAATGCAAGCAACAGGAGGAACATTAGGATTAACCGATTCGATTAATGGAACCAATTTGACAAGTGGAAATAAGAACTTAGATATTCATATGCAGAAAAATACAGAATATGGAGCCATGGTAATCCTTTCAGCCTCTAGCTATGGAAATCCAAATTCTATAACAGATGGGCAAACGACAACAGGAAACGAAACAGGAGTAAAAATAAAAATTAATAAAGAATGGGTGGCAGCAGGAACGAGTAACTCAAAGGCAACTTTCCTGGCAAATGCAGCAGGACGATATAAAAATCAATATACAGCTCCAACTTATACAGAAAAAGTAGGAGACGCGATAGCAACCATAGGAGGATGGCATGGAAGTGGGACTACAACTTGGATTAGTTGTTACAAAAATAATGCGAACACAATAAATTATGGATGTTTGATAAGAAGTTATGCTGGTAGTGTGTTTTCCTATTATGGTTATGGATATGAGTATATGAGTAATACTGGAGATGGTCCTGATTATGATACGACTCGAAGAGATGCTGATTATCGAAAACCATGGCATAGTCGAGCAGTAGTAGTGGTAGGAAGTGGAATATAGAAAATTAAGCGAAGAAACAAATAGTAAAAAGGAAACCAAAAATGTAAATAAGATATCAGAATGTATTGAATGAGGAAATTGAAATTAGTAAAATAACATTAAAAAACGAAAGAAGGAAAAACGATGAAAAAGAAAAAAATGTTATTACTAATTTTAATGATGACAATAGGAATCATAATGGGAAAAGAAAATAGTAGTCAGGCAGCCTTACAATCGAATGGAGGAAGCCCAGCAACAAAAGATGTGAATGGTTGGATTACGGGAATAAGACAAATGCAAACAACAGGGGGAACATTAGGATTAACCGATACGATTAATGGAACAAACTTAACTAGTGACAATAAAAATCTAGACATCCATATGCAGAAAAATACAGAATATGGGGCAATGGTAATCTTATCAGCATCTAGCTATGGAAATCCAAACCAAATAGCAGATGGACAAACGACAACAGGAAATGAAACAGGAGTAAAGATGAAAATTAATAAAGAATGGGTAGCAGCAGGAATGAGTAATACAGCAGCAGCTTCTATGAAAAATGCAGTAGGAAGATATAAGAATCAGTATACAGCCCCTAATTATACAGAAAAAATAGGAGATGCAGTAGCAACCATAGGAGGATGGCATGCAACAAATCCAACAACTGTATGGATTAGTAGCAAAGATAAATATGACGAGGTTCTTGTACGTTCTTGCTTACTAAGAGCATATAATGGTAGTATTTTTTCTTATTATGGATATGGATATGATGACACGGATTGGTTGTACGATTATGCGGCTAAAAGAAGAGATGCTGATTATCGAAAAACTTGGAGTAGTCGAGCAGTAGTAGTGGTAGGAAGTGGAATATAGAATTTGAGTGGAGAAAAAAACAAGGTAAAATAGAAAAAGAAACAGAAAATGTAAATAAGATATCAGAATGTATTGAATGAGGAAATTGAGATTAGTAAAATAACATTAAAAAACGAAAGAAGGAAAAACGATGAAAAAGAAAAAAATGTTATTACTAATTTTAATGATGACAATGGGAATTGTAGTGGTAAAAGGAAATTTTAGTCAAGCAGCATTACAATCGAATGGAGGAAGTCCAGCAAGAAAAGGAATTAATGAGTGGATTACGGGAATAAGACAAATGCAAGCAACAGGAGGAACATTAGGATTAACCGATACCATTAATGGAACCAATTTGACAAGTGGAAATAAGAACTTAGATATTCATATGCAAAAAAACACGGAATATGG
>CASAUJ010000038.1 GCA_949118805.1 uncultured Clostridia bacterium
AGCCACATAGCTAATGTTTTAATTCCGTTTTTCAAAATAATTCCTCCTTATGTTTTTCACTTTTTATATTGCTTTTATAACATATAACTTTTCCTTTTTCAATAGTTTTTTATATGTCTTTTTCATTACAAAATGATCGATTCTATCCATTTACTACGGAAACTTAAATTCTTTCCCTCTTGGCTTTTTATTGAATCAAATTGAAAAAATAAACTTTTTGATTCTTGACTAAAACTTTTAAATTTTTATTGGGTGTTAAGTATTTATTTCCTATATTGTGATGGCATAACTTTATGATATCTTCTATATGTATTTTTTCAATGCTTGCAGTGGTTCTAAATAGTCTTTTTATAATATATCGGATTAACCTTGCTTTTATTACTGTTTCTTGTGAATTAAACATTTTTAAATCCATTGCTATTTCTTTTTCTTCTTCTTTTGTTACTAATTTTTGATAACTCTCTTCTGTCTGCTGATCCATGTATTCGTCTTCCATCCTTACGATCTCAGATAGTCGTTCCATTGTTCTTATAATATTGGGATTAAATTCTTTTTGAATATATGGAATTACAACATTTCTGATCTTATTTCTGTAATAAATGTTGTCAAAATTACTTTGATCAATTTTGGGTTGCAATTGATTTTCTTCACAATATTTTTCTATTTCTATTCTTTCACACTCTATTAAAGGACGAATTAAGTTTCCTCTTTTTGGTTCAATTCCTTTTAACCCCTCTATTCCGCTACCTCTTAAAAGATGTAATAAAATCGTTTCGATTTTATCATTTTTATTATGAGCAATCGCAATTTTAGTCGCATTTGTTTTTTTTCGTATTTCTTCAAAAAACTCATATCTTACTTTTCTTCCTGCTTCTTCTGTTCCTATTTTATTAGTATGAGCTAATTTTTTCACATCTATACTTTTTGCATAAAATTCAATCCCATTTTTTTCACAATAATTTTTTACATATGTTTCTTCTTCTTTTGCTTCTTCTCTTAATTGGTGATTGACATGTGCTACCACAATTTTTGCTTGAAAGGGTATCTTATTTGGTTCTTTTCCTTGCTCTTCTAGTATATTCCTACATACCTTTAACATACACATAGAATCTGGTCCTCCTGAAACTCCCAAAACAATTTTATCCCCATCCTCTATTAATGAATTCGCCTTAATAGTTTGTAAGACTTTTTTTTCCAACGCATGCATCTGTTTCCCTTTCCTCCTATTTCTGGCTTCTTTTCTTGCTAAAACTCATAATTAATCATCAAATCGTCTTTCTAAATTTACAAATTTCGTGTAACTTCCTAACCATAATAATTCGACTGTACCCGTTGATCCTCCTCTGTGTTTTGCAAGAATTACTTCTGCAATATCTTTTTTCTCACTATCTTGATTATAATAATCGTCTCTGTATAAGAACATAACAATGTCAGCATCTTGCTCAATGGCTCCTGATTCACGTAGATCAGATAGCATAGGACGATGGTCTGGTCGTTGTTCCACCGCTCTTGATAACTGTGATAATGCGATAACTGGTACACCAATTTCTTTGGCCAAAATTTTTAAAGAACGACTAATTTCTGATATTTCTTGTTCACGACTTCCACTTCTTTTATTACTTCCTTGTACTAATTGTAAATAGTCGATTACTACCATTCCTAAATTCTTTTCTAATTTTAATTTTCTACATTTTGCTCTTATTTCCATGACAGAAATTCCAGGTGTATCATCAATATAGATTTCTGCTTCTGATAATGGACCAATGGCTCCTGCTAATTTAGTCCAATCGTCTTCTTCTAGTTTTCCAGTTCTTACTTTATTACTATCTACCATAGCTTCACTACATAAAATTCTGTTTACCATTTGCTCTTTTGACATTTCAAGACTAAAAATAGCTACTGGTACATTTGCTTTTAACGCTGCATTGGTAGCAATGTTTAAGGCAAATGCTGATTTTCCCATCGCTGGTCTTGCTGCAATTAAAATCAATTCTGATCCATGAAATCCTGCTGTTTTATAATCCAATTCCGAAAATCCCGTTGGCACCCCTGTAATATGTTGTTTTCGATTGTATAATTCTTCTAATTCTGTAAAGCTATCTACTAAAATATCTTTTATTGGTGTATATCCTTTTTGATTTTTATTTTGCATGATATTAAAAATCTTTTTTTCTGCCCCTTCCATAATGTTTTCTACTTCTTCTGTTGGATCATACCCTAATTCAATAATTTCATTTGCTGTTTTGATTAAATTTCGTAATACTGATTTTTCTTCAACAATCTTTATATATTTAGAAGCATTTGCTGTGGTTGGTACTTTTTCAGGAAGTTCTGCTAAATATTCTAATCCACCTATTTGCTCAAATTTCCCCATGGTTTCTAATTCTGCTTTTACTGTAATGATATCAATTGGTTCTGCACGATTATATAAATTTAAAATCGCTCGATAAATGGCTCGATTGTCTTCACGATAAAAATCTTCTTCTTTTAATACTTCTACACTTGCTATTACAGCATCTTTATCGGTTAACATACTTCCCAGAATTGCTTGTTCTGCTTCTAAATCATGTGGTGGCACTTTTCCTAATTCCATTTCTTCCTTCCTTTCATTTGTCCTTTTCTTCTTTCCTATTCTCTGAATTTACTCTGCTCTTACATCTACTTTTAACTTTCCTATGACCCCTTCCCACAATTTAATTTCAATGGTTTGCATTCCTAAGGTTTTTATGGTTTCTTTTAACTCTATCTTCTTTTTATCAACTTTTATTCCATATTGTGTTTCTAATCCTTGTGCAATTTCTTTGCTTGATACACCACCAAAAATTTTACCGTTTTCTCCTGATTTTACTGGTATTTTTAATAAAATTTTTGATAATTTTTCAGCCATTTTTAAGGCTTCCTCTTTTTCTTGGTCTTTTTGGAATTGAATGGCATTTTGCTTTGCCTTTAGTTTTATCATATTTTCATTATTTGCTTCTACCGCTAAATTTTTAGGAAATAGAAAATTTCTTGCATAACCGTCTGATGCATTAATAATTTCATCTTTTTTTCCTACCCCTTTTATATCTGCTTTTAATATTACTTTCATATTTTTACTCCTTTCTTTTTCTCTGAATCGACTTAAGTAGTAAGAAATTGCCAAAAAGGGGGATTCCCACTGGCAATTTTCTCATTAGTTTTCAATTTCTGAAAAATATTCATTGATTCGATGAATTAATTCTTGTTTGGTTTCTTCTAACGTCATTCCTTCCACCTGCGCACCTGCTAAAGTGATATGTCCGCCTCCTCCTAATTTTTCTAAGATGACTTGCACATTGATATCTCCAATGGAACGCCCACTAATACAAACCTTGTCACCTAATTTTCCCATTACAAAGGAAGCTGTTATTTCACTAATTGTAAGAAGTTCGTCCGCTGCTTTGGCACAAATTACATTGACATCTTTTGCTTTTTCTTCATAAGTAGAAATAGCTATCGAATCATTTACAATTTCTGCTTTTCCTACAATCTCTGCTATTTTATTAAAGTTTTCTAAGTTGCTTTGGAACCATTTTTTTACACGAATAATATCTACTCCGCATTTTCTTAAATAAGCGGCAGCTTCAAAAGTTCGTACTCCTGTTTTAAAAGTGAAATTTTTGGTATCCATCATAATTCCTGCATATAGACTTTCTGCTTCAATGGTTTTTAATTCTACTTTTTCTTCTGCATATTGTAATAACTCTGTTACTAATTCAGCTGCTGAAGAAGCATATACTTCTTGAAAGGTAAGCGTTGCTTTTTCAATAAAATCAGCACTTCTTCTATGATGATCAATAATCACTATTTTTTTTACTTTTTCTACTAATTCTTCTGATTCTACATAATTTAATTTATGAGTATCTACAATTACTAACAAAGTATCTTCATCTATATTTTCTAAAGCTACTTCCCTGTTTATGATGACATCTTCATATTCTTCTTCTTTTTCAATGGATCTTCGGAAAGATTCTAAAGATGCTGTTTTAGGATCCATCACAATATATGCATTTTTTTCCAAGGTTCTAGCTAATCGATAAATCCCTAGCCCTGCTCCTACACAATCCATATCTGGATTGGTATGTCCCATAATCATAACTTTTTTAGATTCTTTGATTAAATTTTCTAAAGCTTGTGCAACAATTCTTGCTTTTACTTTTGTTCTTTTTTCAACTTCTTGTGCTCTTCCTCCAAAAAATTTATAAATTTCACTTTCTCGAATAACAGCTTGATCTCCTCCACGTCCTAATACAATATCCATTGCTGTTTGCGCTGATTTATATTTTTCTTTATCTGTGACTCCTTCATTTGAGATGGCTATACTTAAAGTAAGTTGAATGTTTTCTTTGGTATCAATTTCTTTGATTTTGTCTAAGATACTAAATTTATCTTCTTTCACACTATCTAAATATCTTTGTTCGAAGAAATAAAGATAGCGATCTTTTTCTGTTTTTATCAAAATTCCATTCGTTTTATCGGTCCATTCATAAATATATTTGTCTATTCCTGCTATCACTTGTGGCTTGTCTTCACTTTCTAATCTCTGCATGGTTTCTTCATAATTGTCTACCATGATAATTCCTACACAAGATTTTGAATCTTTATATTCTCTTTGTAATTTTATATTTTCTGTGTCATCAATAAAGTATAGAATTACCATGTATTCTGCTTTGTTTCTTCTGGATTTCACATATCTTCCTACTACTTTATAAGTTTTATTTTCGATTTCTATCTGTCTGATAATATCTTGATTATTACTTTTTTGTCTTTTATTTATTTCTTCTTTGATATCAATGCTTAATTCTTTCATATAGGTATGACTATCAATATTGGCAAATTCAGTAGTAAATCTTGAACTTCTCCAAATTACATTTCCATCTGTTTCTAAAATGACTAATGGAAAGGGGGCATTAATTAAGCTGGTTTTTGCTGCGGAGTCAACTGTTAATGTTAAATCTTGTAGTGTTTCTGATATTTGACTTTTCTTTTTGTTATTGGTGTAATAACTATAAATTACGGTTACTGTAAAGATTCCTATGCTAGGCAATATCATATAAGTATTTTGAATGCTGATATATACTAGTAATACAAATATGATGGCTAAATATATTTTGGTTCTAGATACTAAAGTATCTAAAACTTTTCTACTGCTTTTTTGCATACATTTTCTCCTTTGTCCATTTGTTTTACTTTTGGGACATTTTTTCTTCTTCTATTTTACTAGCAAATAAGCTATTTGTCAAGTAAAACGCTGTTTTCCTGTGTCTTCTTGGAATTTGTTATCCATCTGATCATTAACTTTCAAAAAAAATAGAAAAATAGGATAGGTTGTACTACACCATTTTTCTATTTTGTTTTATTTTACATAATAGACATCGCAAGCATTCAATCTTTTTAGATGTTCTGCGTTTTTTAAATTCATTGCTTTTTGTACGATTTCTAATTTCTCATTTTTATCTTGCCCTTCATTGATGAAAACAACAATTCCATTGGAAATGTCCTTTTCTTTAAAAATGTTTTGTAGGTTTTCTTTTGTGCAATCCAAGTCTTTTGCAATGTAAGATTCTTTTATTTTTGCGAACAATAAAATATCATCTAAAAAGCGATTATGGGAAGATTGGAATAAATAAATGGTTGGTACATTTATTTCCTTCTCTAACTTTTGCACAATTTCTTTTTTATCACTATACATGACCTGTGGCTCTATTTTATACATAATCGGTGCTAACATCACAATGATCAATACAACACTCATTATGAGATTGGCTTCTTTTTCCTTCCACAGTGTACTTAGTAATTGATATAAAGAGATCATCACGAATAAAAATAGCAAACTACAAATTGGCATAATATAACGTAATTCAATCCATGGAGAAGCAATGGCAACTAATACAAAATAAAAGGCAGTTGGCCATACAATCAGCTTTATGATTTCGTTTGAGTCCTCTTTTTCTATCTTCTTTTTCTTCTTCCAATTACTTAATATCACCATTGCAATGATAAGTAAAAGTAATAAGTTATGAAAAACAAAATAATGAACAATTCCTAGATAAGCACTAATATTCATTAAAAATTGAGACATATCTGTTAATTTACTTAATACTCCTTGCCCTCGATAACCAAAGAACATATGTTGAATGGAATACGGAAATATGATTAAAGATAAAATTCCTGCTATTCCCATCGTAATGGTATAATATATCCATGTTTTGTATTCTTTTTGTTTTACGTATTGAATGGTGAAGATTAGATATAACATCGCTAAGTAAAATAAATAGTAATAGTGTGTTAGCGATCCTATTAAAGCACTTATTCCAATTCCCATTAATAATGGAATCTTTGTTTTTTTACTTTCCCACAATCGAATGTGAAGGTAGGTAGTTAGTAGGATGTTTAGTGTTGACAAGGCATACATTCGAATGTATATGACATTGGTAAGAGATGCTATTGTGATGGAAGAAAGGAAAGCTATTATACTTGCTTTTTCTATGACATATTTCTGACCTTTTAATAGTTTCTTGGCTATCGCATACATTAAAATAGTGATTCCTAGGTAAATCAGAATATTCATTATGATTCCAGACCACTTAGAATATTGTCCTTTGGTAAATCCCATGGCAAATCGCAATAAGAGATAATACAAAGGTGGGTGAACATCATTTTTTTGGTTTTCATATACTTGGCTATATTTCCCTGCTTCCTCTTCTTGTACAGATAAATAATCGTCATAATAGGCATTGTCATGCCAAGTATTATAAAAGTCTTCCTTTTCTTGTATTTCTGTTCTATCATAACTAGCTAATCCTAAAGAATAGGCTTCATCCATATGGATATACGATTTATTGATCCCACATATGATATAGATTAGTGTTTGTAAAAGGAGAAGGATCGAAATGATAATGATTTCCTTTTTTTTCATTCTTTTATTCCTCTTTTATTTTTATTTTTTGGTTTGTGTTTTTTTCTTTTATAATATAAATCGGACGTTTTTTTACTTCTAAATAGGTTTTTGATAGATATTGTCCTATAATACCAATGGAAAATAATTGTACTCCACTTACAAATACAACGATACATGCTAGTGATGGCCATCCACTTGTTGGATCTCCAAATACCATTGTTTTAACAATGATAAATAAAATTACAATAAAAGCTGCTAGACAAAATATAATTCCTATAATGGATGATAAAATCAATGGAGTAGTAGAAAATGCTGTAATTCCTTCCACTGCATAACGAAATAATTTCCAAAAGGACCATTTGGTTTCTCCTGCTACTCTTTCTATGTTTTCATACTCAATCCACTTGGTTTGAAAACCTACATAACTAAATAATCCTTTTGAATAGCGATTGTATTCTTTTAATTCCAAAATAGAATCTACTACTTGTCTTGTCATCAACCTGTAATCTCTTGCTCCATCTACCATTTCAATCTTAGACATGTGATTGATCATTTTATAAAACAGTCTTGCAAATAGACTTCGAATTGGTGGCTCTCCTTTTCTACTTACACGTCTTGTTCCAACTGTATCATAACCTTCTACTACAATGGCATCATACATTTCTCTTAACAAAGTAGGAGGATCTTGCAAATCTGCATCCATTAAGGTTATATAGTCACCAGTTGCTGCTTCTAACCCTGCTAACATGGCAGATTCTTTTCCAAAGTTTCTGGAGAAAGATATGTATTTTACTTTTTCGTCTTGTTGGTGTAAGTTTTTTATTACTTCTAAAGTTTTATCTTTGCTTCCATCATTCACAAATAAATATTCAAATTCGATTGCTTCCTCTCTAAAATCTTTTTTTCTAATGCGTTCCATTTCTTCATAAAATAAAGGTAAAGCTTTTTCTTCATTATAGCAAGAAACAATAACTGATATTTTTTTCATCTTTATTTCTTCCTTTTCTTTTTGATTTCTCTAATATTACTATATCATTTTTATACAAATTGTACAAGATTTATTGGCTCTTTTTCTCTTCCTTTTATTGGAGTATTTTACAATTCTACTCTTTTGATCATCTTTCTCTCTTCTTTTGAATCTTTCTATTGGTTCATTGTTTCTCCTATTCCATTGATTTTCTCCATTGAAAAAATACCTTTTTCATATATCTTAAAAGGTATTTTACTTTACACAAATTTTTTATACTCTCTAATCTACCATAAAGTTGGACGGAATCCTACACTTCGGAAGCCATCGCCAGTAGGATTGTCACTACGGCAAGGTGCTGAATCGGTACTACCACTGCTACCAAAACTTGCTCCACGAACACTGCAAGATTTGCTTGTATTCGGCGTTTTTTCTAAACTCCATTCCCATACATTTCCCACTAAATCATAAATTTCTAACACACTATTTCTCTCTGTTCCTCCTGTTGTTAATAATACTGATGAAAAAATTGGTTTTACGTAACCATGTCCCGCTTCTGTCCATGAACCTACTCTTTCTGGTGCGGTTGTATACTTTCCTCTTGTAATAGTAAATTCAGCATCACCATAGTTTCCCCAATCACTTGAATTTATCTTTAACTTGTTTTGTCTTTCTTCTTTGGTTTCTCCTAGTTTTCTTCCCTTTTCTTCTATGTATTTTAATACTAAATCCCATTGAATTCCAAACATTAAACTACTTGTTTTTCCTCCTGTTGCTAATTCTTTGGATTTTGCTTGTGCTTGTGCACAAGTGATAAAATTATAAGGATAGACATTTTGTTGAATCACTACAGTTGTTAAGTTGTATTCTTTTCCATGTCTAGGGGTGGTTGTTCCTGCTTCATATCTTCCAATATAAAATCCTCCATTTTCATACACACTTTTTAACATACTTTGTTTATGATTATTATACTCTATTGCATTAGGAAAACCATGTTGATCCCTTGAATAAAAAGTATCTGTATAACCAGATTTCCTATATGCACTAGCATAAGTTTGTAAATCGGTTTCTATTTTAGTATATTCTTCCTCTGTAAAATCTTTTATACCTAGTCCCGCTGTTTGATATACTTCCTCTCTTTTTGGCACTTCAATCCATACCCATTCATTTCCATTCTTATCTGTCATTACGATGCCTGTTTCTAGATCCCCTTCTATTTTTTGTGCTCCTTCTGGTAAAAAGGGATTGGTTTCCTCTGGTATGGGAGATTCTTCTTTTTCGCCTTCTACTGTCACTTTTCCTTTTTCATCAATGATTACTTTGTAACCATTTATTACTGTTGTAATTGGTAATTTTCCATTGGTATCGGTTATGGTTCCAATCTTTTCGATTTTTGCTAATTCTTCTTTTAATTCTTCGACATTCAAAATCTCCTGTTCATCATAACTTCCCATCACTGCTAATTGCACTTGCTCTTTTATATTAGCTTGATTGGTCTCATTTTTAGCAGTAGTTGCTTTTCCAAGAATTCCTCCTTCTCCCATTAAAGTGGCTATACTCACTCCTGCTAAAATTAACAATACAATAATAGTAATCATTAACGCAATTAACGTAATTCCTTTATCCAAAGCTTTTTTTCCTTTTTTCACTCTTTTTTCCCCCTCATCTTTTGTCTTTCTACTTTCACCTTTTTAATATTTTCATTCTATCATCACCTAAAATATGTGTCAATAAGTTTTCATAATTTTATAAAATGCTTTTTAACTATTGGAAAACAAGTTTTCATAATTTTATACAAAAAAAGTGGATCTCTCCACTTTTTAAGACAATTCTTTTTTTCTTTTTTAAAGGTGTGTCCCCTTCATCCCCAAAAAGGGGATTTCAAAGAGCGTCCCTTAATTCACTACTTCGTCTGTTGTTTCTTCTAATTCGTATTCTGTATTGATGTGTATGTCTTGGTATTTTTGCATCCCTGTTCCTGCTGGTATTAGTTTACCAATGATTACATTTTCTTTTAATCCTACTAAGTCATCTGTTTTTCCTTTGATGGCTGCTTCGGTAAGTACTCTTGTGGTTTCTTGGAAAGAGGCTGCTGATAGGAAACTGTCGGTTGCTAAAGATGCTTTGGTTATTCCTAGTAAGACTCTTTTTCCTGTTGCTTGACGTTTTCCTTCTGCTTTTACAGCATTGTTTTTCTCTTCGAATTCATACATATCAATTAGAGATCCTGGGAACATATCTGTATCAGCATTGTCTTCTACTCTAACTTTTTTAAGCATTTGTCTTCCAATTACTTCAATGTGCTTGTCATTGATATCAACACCTTGATTTCTATATACTTTTTGTACTTCTGAAATCAAGTACTCATAAACGCCTTCTGGACCTTTAATTTCTAAGATTTCACTTGGATTAATAGAACCTTCAATTAAGGCTTCTCCCGCTTCTACCAAATCACCATCTCTTACTTTCATCTTTGATCCAAATGGTATGGTATAAGTTTTTGAATTATCCTTTGAGGATACCACCACTTCTTTTTTCTTTTTGGTTTCTTTAATTTTTACTTTTCCGTCAATTTCAGAAATGATAGCCAATCCTTTTGGTTTTCTTGCTTCAAATAGTTCCTCAACTCTAGGCAAACCTTGTGTAATGTCGGCTACCCCTGCTACTCCTCCTGAGTGAATGGTTCTCATAGTAAGCTGTGTACCAGGTTCTCCGATGGATTGTGCTGCAATAATTCCAATGGCTTCTCCTATGGATACTAAGTCTCGTCTTGCTAATCCCATTCCATAACATTTTTGACATACACCATGTTTTGAACGACATCCTAATACAGAACGTACTTTTAATTTTTCGATTCCTGCTTCTACAATTTCTTCTGCTATTTTTTCTGTAATCATCGTATCTTTATCAACGATTAATTTTTTCGTTTCTGGATGGAATACATCTTCAATTGTAAATCTTCCCAATAGTCTTTCTTGCATTTTTTCGATGATTTGATTTCCATCTTTAATGTCATATACTACAATTCCATCTCCTGTACCACAGTCCTCTTCTCTTACAATTATATCTTGTGATACGTCTACTAATCTTCTTGTTAAATATCCTGAGTCGGCCGTTCTTAGAGCTGTATCAGAAAGTCCTTTACGAGCTCCATGGGCTGATATGAAATATTCTAAGGCATCTAATCCTTCTGCAAAAGATGACTTAATTGGAATTTCAACCGCTTTTCCTGTGGTACTTGCCATCAATCCACGAATTCCTGCAATTTGTCTTAATTGGTTCATATTACCACGGGCTCCTGATTTAACCATCATATAAATTGGATTTAATTCATCAAAATTCTCTTCCATTGCAGAACTTACTTGTTTTGTTGTATCTTCCCATACATTAATAACTGCTTTGTATCTTTCATCATCTGTTATCAATCCTCTTGCATACTGTTTTCGAATGGTTTCTACTTTTTTATCAGATTCTTTCAACAAATCCTTTTTAGCTGCTGGTACTTGCACATCATCAATTGAAAAAGTAATTCCAGCTAAGGTTGAATATTTAAATCCTAATGCTTTAATATAATCAATTACTTCTGCTGATTCAGATAATCCATGAACGCGAATCACTCTTTCAATAATGTTTCCCATTGATTTTTTCATAACTGGAAAATCAATTTCATATTGGAAAGGATCTTTTTTTCGATCAATGAATCCTAAATCTTGTGGAATTCCCTTATTAAATATGATTCTACCCACACTGGTTTCAATTTTTTTGGCTTTTCTCTCTCCATTGATCTCTTTTTCCATTCGAACGAAAATTTTTGCATGAATTGCTACATCATGATTTTCAAATGCCATAATAGCTTCATCAGGATCTTTGAAATATTTCCCTTCTCCTTTTTCTCCCTCTAATACCATGGTTAGATAATAAGCTCCTAAAATCATGTCTAGTCTTGGTACAGCAACTGGTTTTCCATCTTGTGGTTTTAATAAGTTATTGGTAGATAACATTAAATATCTTGATTCTGCCTGTGCTTCTGGTGATAATGGTAAATGCACAGCCATTTGATCTCCATCAAAGTCTGCATTAAATGCTTCACAAACTAATGGGTGAAGTTTAATGGCTCTTCCTTCTACTAAAACTGGTTCAAAACTTTGAATTCCTAATCTATGCAAAGTAGGAGCACGGTTTAGCATAACAGGATGATCTTTAATTACTTCTTCTAAAATTCCCCATACTTCTGGTCTTAATCTTTCTACCATTCTTTTCGCATTTTTAATGTTTTGTGCCATACCTCGATTAACCAATTCCCTCATAACAAATGGTTTGAATAATTCTACTGCCATTTCTTTTGGAAGTCCACATTGGTATATCTTTAATTCTGGCCCTACTACAATAACAGAACGTCCTGAGTAGTCTACACGTTTTCCCAATAAGTTTTGACGGAAACGTCCTTGTTTTCCTTTTAATAAGTCTGATAAAGATTTTAATGGTCGATTTCCAGCTCCTGTTACTGGTCTTCCTCTTCTTCCATTATCAATTAAAGCATCGACTGATTCTTGAAGCATTCTTTTTTCATTTCGAACAATAATTTCTGGTGCTCCTAGTTCTAACAATCTTTTTAATCGATTGTTTCGATTAATCACTCTACGATATAAATCATTTAGATCAGAGGTAGCAAATCTACCACCATCTAGTTGTACCATTGGTCTTAATTCTGGCGGAATAACTGGAACTACTTGCATTACCATCCATTCTGGACGATTTCCTGAAATTCGAAACGCTTCTACTGTATCTAATCTTTTTACTAATTTTACTCTTTTTTGTTCACTTGCACTTTCTAATTCTTTTCTAATTCCTATTGATAATTTATCTAAATCTACTTGCTCTAATAATTCTCTTAATGCTTCTGCTCCCATTTTTGCTCGAAAAGAACCTCTTCCATATTGTTCTTCTGCTTCGTGGTATTCTTTTTCATTTAACACTTGGCATTTTTCCAAGTTTGTTGTTCCTTTATCAATCACTACATAAGATGCAAAATAAATAATTTTTTCTAAATTTCTTGGCGAAATATCTAAGATAAGAGCAATTCTACTTGGAATTCCTTTAAAATACCATATATGAGCAACTGGTGCTGCCAATTCAATATGTCCCATTCTTTCACGTCTTACCTTTGCTTTCGTTACTTCTACTCCACAACGATCACAAACAATTCCTTTGTATCTTACTCTTTTATATTTCCCACAATGACATTCCCAATCTTTGGTTGGTCCAAATATTTTTTCACAAAACAAACCATCTTTTTCTGGTTTTAGTGTTCGATAATTAATTGTCTCTGGTTTTTTTACCTCACCTTTTGACCATTCTCTTACCTTTTCATCAGATGCCACTCCTATTTTTAACTTATTAAAAATATCTAATTCGTCCACTCTTTTTCCCCCTATGTGAATTAGGGACGTTTCTTTTTTCACCTATATTTCCCAAAAGAAACGTACTACCTAATTGATTTTCTAGTTGCAATCTTTTGAGATTGCTTTGTTTTTGTCTCACTACTCTCCTGAAAACATTAACTTCATTTGGGCATTTCAAAACAGATTTATAAGTCTATCCATTGCTCGAACAATTCCTTCCTGTCGCTTTTTCTCTTTTTGAAATTTATTCAATTAATATCCTATAAACATGGCTCTTCTTTTTTGATCCTTTCCTCCATATTTTCATCAAACAAGATAATAATCCACATTTTGCAATCTTCATTATCTCGTTCATTATAATTTTCTTCTAAATAATTCAAAACGTTTT
>CASAUJ010000039.1 GCA_949118805.1 uncultured Clostridia bacterium
AATATGGCGAAGTAGCTCAGTTGGCTAGAGCATTCGGTTCATACCCGAAGGGTCATGTGTTCGAATCACATCTTCGCTACCAAGGATTATAAAAAGCATATATCATTTTTGTTGATATATGTTTTTTTTTATGTTTTCCGATCAGTTTAATTAGGTTGAAAACAAGATTTATTTGAAAAAAAAAGAAATAGTATACTATTTCTTTTTCTCTTCATATTTTCTTTTCATTTCTTTATAAAGACGTAAAGCATCTATAATTTCATCTTCTGTTAAACCTTCTATTTCTTTTTGATAAGTAGAAAAAAATTTTTGATCCTCTTTTTCAAAATTTCTTATGTTTGTTTTGCATAATAAATAATCAATACTACAATTAAAAATTTCTGATAATTTGATTAGGACTTCGAGACTTGGTTTACGTGTTTCATTTTCATACATAGCAATTGTACTTTTTGCGCCATCTAATTGATCTGCTAATTCTTGTTGTGTCATGCCAATTTCTTCACGCATTGTTTTGATTCGATTCATAATATCACTCCCTATCTCTTTTGTTTTTTATTATAACATATGATAAGCGTATTTTGCAACAAAAAAACAAAAAAAGTTTACTAAGAGCGATAAAAATTTTTTAAAAAAGTATTGACAGTTCACTTAAAGTATAATATACTACCAATGGATTAGAAAGGAGGAAAGGAAATGTTGAAAGAAAGGGAAAAATAAGAGAGAAAAAGGATAAAAATATTTGGGATAAGAAAAGTTTTAAATTTTTTTACCCAATAAGTTCGCTAAAAGTGTACAAAAAAGAAATATTTTCATAAAGAAAGAGTTATCTAACAAGTTTGGAAATAGTAGATAACTCGAAAAACAACATATATATGTAATTTTATTTTATGATAGCAAAAGGAAAAGAAGAAAGCAAGCAAAAAGTAGAAATTATAATAGGAAGGAATGAAAAATGACAAAAGAAGAATTAAAAAATTATAGAAACCATCAAATATGGATCAAAGATCAAATTGAATACATAGAAACGCAAAGAGAAACCATACATCATTTAAATTCTATTTTATCAGGCATGCCGAGAGGAAGTAAAAAAATATATGATACAGAAGCAGAAAGCATAGCAAATTTAGAAATGTATTTTAAGGAATTAATGGAAAAAATTATAGAAGAAAAAGAAAAACAAAAAGAAATTGTCAGTTATATAAATACTATGCAATATCCATATAAAAACATATTATTTGAAGTATACATACAAGGAAAAAGTTTAGTAAGAGTGGCAAATGAGATGAATTATAGTTATGAAAATATCTGTCGAAAACATAGTGAGGCATTAAAAAAATGGGGGAAAAAAGAAAGTGGTCAATAAAAGTCATTGAGAATCATATTAGCAATGTGTTTTAATTTATAATAGATAAAAAATAGGACACAATTTGAACAAGTTATAGAGAGCAAAAGAAGGTGAAAGCCAATGAAAAAAGAGAACATATATGAAACCTATATAAGAATATTATGTAGCAATTGTAAAAATAGAACATTAGATTGGTGTGAAATAAGAAGAAATTTCGAGAACAATTTAAAATGTTGCTATTATGAAAGAGAAGTAGAAAACAAGGGATTTAAAAAATTCGAAGGAAGAACAGCAAAACAAGAAAAGCCAATTAGGAAACGATAAAATATGCCCTGGATATGGCATTAAACTGTCTGTTCGGTTTGGTTAGATTTCCGTAAAAAATCGTAGGATTGGGTAAAAAAACCATAAAGTTAGGAGGAAGAAAAATGGAAAAAAAAGAAGGTATGGTAGCTACTACCGAAACAGTAGAAAAAAAAGAAAAAAGTAAAACTTTTACAAGGGATGAACTAAACAAAATTGTAAATGCAGAAAAATCAAAAATAATGGAAAGATATCAAACAGAAATAGGAACAGAAAAATATGAACTAAAAATACAAACTAAAAAAATAAGTGTATTATTAACCATTGATGAGGGGAGAAATAATCGTGAAGGCACAGAATGCACAAAGGAAAGGAAGCTTTAAATGGCAATTCAATTTAGCAGTAGAATCAAAGGCGTAGATAATTTAGAAAAGAAGATCAATCAAATGATAAAAGAATTATCTCAGAAGATTCAAAAAAGTCTAAAAGTTAGATAAAAGATGGTGAAAAATAAGTTTGCAAAATGTTGAAGGAGGGATGCAAATGAATGATTTCACAACAAAAGATATGGCAGATTTATTATATGGAATATTATCAGAAATAAAAGATAATGAAAAAGACAAAACGAATGTAGTATTACAGACTCCGACAACGGAAAGTAAGTATCCATGTAGGATGATAAATACTCCTCTTGAAAGTGTAGTAAAAACAGAAAGGGCTGTCCCTGTACAAAAAATATTTCAAGTGTCCATTGAACATTGGGATGAGGCCCTAGAAAGTAGTATGGAAATGGTTAATAAGACAGAGGAAGCATTAAGACGTAAAAATTTTATACGAACCATGACAAGTCCAATCGTGTTGGATGAGAAAATAAAAAAATATAAACTTACAACAACATATGAAGTTAGATATAATACAATTACTAACTCATTAGAATTTATAAGATAGAAAGGAAGGATTAGGATGGCAGTAGAACCAAAAACTAGCACATTAACAAAAGTATATTATGGAGAAACAAAAACAGGGGAGAGAACACAAGTTGCGTATGTACAAAGCATACCAGAGTTTTTAACACCACCAGAACCAATTAATTGGTCTGCATTAGATATTGATGATGAAAGACAAGCAACAGGAAGAAAAAAAGCAGAAAGTATGGAAATAGAATTTTTATTTACACAAGAACAATATCAAAAATTAAAAGATTTACAAACAACCAATAAAAATGTTCATTGGTTTATTCAATTACCAGAAGAAACAGCAGAAACTGCAGGGAAACCACTTACTTGGAATTTCCAAGCAACTTGTTATGTAGGAATGTCAGAAATTGCAATGGATGACATGCTAAAAGCAAAAATAACTTTATATCGAAATACAGCAGTAGAAGAAACAGAAGGATTTCCTTCAGAAACAACTGTCTAGAAAAAGAAATTAAGAAATAGGGAGCAGGATTGATTTTGCTCTCTTTTGCAAAGGAGAGAAAATAAAATGATATTAGAAACCAAAAAGAAAACTATAAAATTAGTATGGAAAACAAGAAAAATAGTAGATATTGCAAATCTGTTAAAAAGTAAAGATTTTGAAGAAGTATTTACAAAAGCTTATGCAATTTGTGATTTAGAAGCATTAACTAAAATGTTGTATATTTTAGCAGAAGATGAAGAGGGGAAAAATATATTTTCAAGTTCAGAAGAGGTATACAATTTTTTAGATGATTATCGCAAAGAGAAAAAGAGTACAGTGATAGAAATTTATAAAAAGATTGCAGAGGAACTAAATGAAGAGGGTTTTTTCAAAAAGAAGAAGAGCAAGAAGGAATTAGAGGAAATGATTTCCAATCCGTTATTAAACATCAATATGAACGAATTGATACAAAAATCGACAGAGAAAGCAATGAGCAAAATGGCAGAGGAACAATTACAAGATTTCAAGGGATAGAAGATTTAGTAAAAAAGGTAAAAGAGGCTAAAAATATAATTGAGTTATTATATGCAACAGAACCTATTTGCTATTATTTTAATATGAAACCAAGGGAATTCTGGGATAGCACTTATCGAGAGATTAATCTTTATTTGCAAACACATTTGGTAAAGATAGTGGATGATTTAAAGCGTGAAATTAATTTGCAAGAAGCGGTGACGAATAAATTAATTAGAGCAGATAGCATGTCTAAGAAACCCAAAATAATATTAATAAGAGACAGCTATAAAGGGCTATATCAAGAAGAAAAACAAGAATTTGATACAAGATCTCCAGAAGAAATAAAAAGAAAAATGCGTGAAATGATGGGATTTCAGAAAAATTGAAATTTATTTGACTTATTTTATTCTAAATGATAAAATAAATACGAGATTTGTAGTATTTATAGGAGGAAATAAGAAATGATTGAATTGAATAGGAAAGTAAAGTCAAAATTAGATGAAATCATAATGAAAAATGAAAATGTAAAATATGTTATCAATGCAGAATCACCTAAATATAAGGATACAATTTCTTTTCGGAAAGACAATGTATGTAATACTAACTAATAAGAGATTAATATTTTTGGATAAGGGAACATTTAATGTAGAGCAAAGAATAACAAGTCTAGAAAAAATAGATACAATATATAAAAAGGATAAAATTTTAACTTCTAATGTGTATATATGTACTAATTCTACAGAAATATTATTATCAAGTGTCGAAAAAAGAGAAGCAGAAAAATTCATAAGATATGTTAATCAAGAGTTAGAAAATTATAAAAGTTTTTCTATACAAATAAATAAAGTAGAAGAACAAGATGTAACAGATAAAATAGCCAAATTGGCAGAATTGCATAAAGAAGGGATCTTAACAGATTATGAATTTTTTACAAAAAAAACAGAGTTATTAGAACAGTTAAAAAAATAAAGCAAATACTTACAGAAATGTAAGTATTTCTTTTTTAAGTAAAAATAGAAAAAACAACAAAATAATTCGACAAACAATTTTCGACATTTTTTTTTATTTTTTTATGTTATACTGCAAGCATATTAAAATAAAAGGAGGAATAAATGTGGGAAGTCATGCAGAAAGTGGAAAAAAGCCATTTTATAAAAGATGGTGGTTTTGGGTAATAGTTATTTTAGTAGTAGTTGCTATAGGAGGTTCTACCAATACACAGAAAACAAATTCAACATCAGGACAAGCAGAAACAAAACAATCAACAAAAGCAGAAGAAGTATTGGAAGTAGATTATAATGTTTTACATCAAGACTATCAAGAAAATGCAATTGCTGCAGATGCTAAATATAAAGGAAAGATACTGCAATTAACAGGTCCAGTTGATGATATTAACAGGGAAATTGCAGGGAATCCTTATATTACATTTAAAATAGGAGACCAATATAGCTTTAAAAATGTTAGAATAACATTTAAAAAAGCAGAAGAAGAGAAGGTATCTACGCTAAAGAAGGGACAGTCTATAACGATAAAAGGAAAATGTACAGGGTTATTATTAAGTACAACAGTTTCATTAAATGATTGTGAAATGGTAAAATAAATTGAAGTAAGGAGTATTTATTAATATCTTGTTTTAGTATAAAAATTAAGAAGAATTTCGGAGGAAATAATCTTGGAAGTAAAAGAATTGAAATGTACCAATGGTATTTTAAAAGTATATGAAGATAAAGTGGTGATCTCTAGGAAAACAGCAATGGGATTTATCTCCCAAGGTTTAAAAGGAGATAAAGTATTTTTTTATTATGATTTATCAAGTGTGGAGTATAAAAAACCAAGTATGTTGGCAAATGGATATATGAAATTTATTACAGCTGGCACAAAAGAAACAAAACAAAATATAGGTTTTTTAGGTGCTACTACAAAAGAAGCTTTAAAAGATGAAAACACTTTAATATTAAGAGCATTTAATAAAGAAGTTCCGAATGAATCAGAAAAGTTATATCACTATATTTTATCGAAAATAGAAGCAAGTAAGAAAACAGAATCAAGTGGTTCATCAAGTGCAGAGGAAATTATGAAATTTAAGAAATTATTAGATGATGGAATCATAACAGAAGAAGAATTTGAAAAAAAGAAACAAGAATTATTAAAATAAAAAAGGAAACACTTACAATTGTAGGTGTTTTTTATATTTTATTAGAAAGGAGGAATGACTTATGACAGTAGAAGAAATTGAAATAATAGTAACAGCAAAAGTAGAACAAGCAATAAAAGAAGTGAGTCAATTAGCAGTTATTATTAAACAACAAATGAAACAAATACAAAAGGCTTTTTCTAGTATAGATACAAAAGCAATGGAAAATAAAATGCAACAAGCAATGCAATCTGTAAAAAAGAAAATGCAGGATTTTAATCGAAGTATACAAAATAATGAAATAACGATAAAAGTAAATAACAAAGAAGCAGAGAAACAAATAAGTCAAATTCAAAAACAAATAGATAGTTTACAAGAAAAAATAAATGCGAGGCAAATACAATTAAAAATAAGCCCTTCTAAATCAGAGGGAATAACAGATAAGAAAGAAGGAGGACAAGAAGGAAAAGCAACAGAAGAAATAGAAAGTTATAATCGTCAATTAAAGGAAGCAAAAGGAAAAATGGCTCAATTGAAACAAGAAACAGCACAGACAGGAAATCATCAGGGAAAATTAGGGGGATTTTTTAGTGCTTTTAAAGAAAAATTAGTACAAGCGAAAGAGAATGCAGGAAGATTTAAAAATGCATTTAAGAAATTACCAGAATTAACACAGGGAATAGCAAGTGGAATAAAGAAAGTAGGGAGTGGACTAAAAAATGGGATTGGACATATCTTTAAAAATGTAGCAGCCTTATTCTCGTTAAAAAATGTATATTCCTTATTGAGTAATTCAGCACAAGCTTGGTTATCCAGTCAAAATTCTGGAGCAAAACAATTAAGTAGCAATATAGAATATATGAAATATGCAATGGGGAGTACTTTTGCACCAGTAATTCAATGGATTACCAATTTAGTTTATCAATTAATGAAAGCAATTCAATCTGTTGTTTATGCGCTATTTGGAGTAAATATATTTGCGAATGCTAGTGCTAAATCTTATGCGAGCATGGCAGGGAATGCTAAAAAGGCAAAAGAAGAAACAAAGCAATTAGCAGGAATCCATGACGAAATCAATAGCATTCAAAGTAGTAGTTCTGATAATGGAAGTGAGAGTAGTGGAGCAATAGCACCAAGTTTTGATTTAGCTAAAGTAGATAGTCAATTTTCTACATTAGCTCAAGGGTTATATGACTTTTTCAAACCATTAAAAGAAAGTAGTGATATGTATGGAGGACTAGTAGAAGAAGCTTTTAGAAATGCATTTAAAGGAATTGGAAATGCGGTAAGTGAAATGTGGAATAGTATAGAAACTATTTTTACAAATGGAACAATATATTCAATTATTGCCAATATTTTAAATTCCATAGGGCAAATTGGTAATGCTTGGGCAAATGCATGGAGAAATGACAATAATGGAACAGAAATTATACAAGGAATAGCAAATGTGATAGATAATGTAACAGGTGCCATTTTAACTTTAGTATCAAGTACAGGGTTTCAAAATTTTCTAAATGGAATAATCAGTGCATTTAGTGGAATTATACAATTTTTAGAACCAGTTATTTCAGGATTTGTAAAGATGTCAGCAGTAATTATTGAAATTGTTATGTCGACAATAGGAGATTTATTGACTTTAATAGGAAATACTTTGCAAGCGATTGGACAGAATGAATTAGCAGTAAATATATTAAATGCATTGGGAGGAGCAATAGCAATTATAGTAGCAGGAATTATTGCTTGGAATGTGGCACAAGTAGTTTTAAATGGATTAATGGGATTATTTTCATTGTTAACATCTCCAACAACATTAGTTATTTTAGGATTAGTCGCAGCAATAACAGCAGTAATTTTTATAATTCAAAATTGGGGGACTGTTGCAGAGTGGATAGGAAATATCTGGAATGGAATTGTTCAAACCATTTCTAATGTATGGAATACCATTGTAACCAAAGTAAAAGAAGGTGTTTCCGGTGCTTGGAATGCAATTACATCCGTATTTGGAGGAATTGCAGATTGGTTTGGTGGAATCTTTAGAAATGCATGGGAAGCTGTAAAAAATGTTTTTAGCAAAGGAGGAGAAATATTTAATGGAATAAAAGATGGAATCTTAAATGGGTTAAAAGCAATCGTAAATGTTATTATTACTGGTATCAATCGAGTTATTGCTGTCCCATTTAATGGGATCAATATGGCATTGAGAGCGATCAGAAGTGTGAACATATTAGGAATGCAACCATTTAGTTGGATTGGTACAATCGGTGTACCACAAATACCAACTTTGGCAAAAGGTGGGGTATTATTTGAAGATACCATTATAAGAGCAGGAGAATATGCAGGAGCAAGTACAAACCCTGAAATTATAACACCACAAAATATTATGTATGATACCATGAAAAGAGCATTATCAGAGAGTCAAATAGAAAATAATAAAGAAAGACCAATTAGAGTGCAAGTTTCTGTTGGAGGCAAAAATTTAGTAGATGAATTAATTGATGGAATTAATGAAAAAACAAGACAAACAGGAAAGGCACAAATAAAAGTAAGTTATGCATAGGAGGAAAGAAAATGTTATGGAAATTAAATGATAAAATTATGAAAACACCATCTACTTATCGAGATAATATTGAGGATTTAGATAATGATAGCTATACTAGTAAGGTAACAGGAGCTTTAATTGATAATGTAGTGGTACAAGGAATGTTGAAACTAGAAATGACATGGGATTATTTAACAGAAGAAGAAGCAGAAGAATTAATGCAAGCAACCTATCTAAATCCTATGATGATAACAGTAAAATGTCCAAGCGTAAGGGGTGGTATGATTACAGCCCCTTTCCGTGTATCCAAAAGAACAACAGAAATGCATCAAACAGGAGAAGATGAAGACCCTTCAAAATCAACATGGAAGGCATCTATTAATTTTATGCAAAAAGCAATGGTAGCAAGTCAGAAAGGAGGGTAAAATGTATCAAACAAGTGAAAACTACAAACAAAATATATATGCAGATCCTACAAGGCACCTTTTAAATATTTATATAGAAGGAAATCTAGTAAATTTGGATCACATATTTGATTTTAAAGTATCCCATAGATTATTATCAGATGAGGAATTTAGTTTAGGAAGTGTTACTGCAAAATCAATTGAGATGAAAATACATAAAAATTCTTTACCAGATTGTTATCAGAATTTTTATGTGGAAACAGGAATCGAAGAAGAAAAGATACCAATAGGGTATTTTACATTAGAAAAGATAGAAAAAAATGATGATGACACGATAACCATAAAAGCAATTGACCATATGATTAAATTTGAATTTCATTACGATGGGAGTCATTTAAATTACCCAGCAACAATGATACAAGTTTTAAAAGATATTTGTTTACAAGCAGGAGTAGAATTAGGTTCTACTTCTTTTTTAAATAATGACAAACAGGTTGCTGTTTATGATAATACTTTATCTGCAAGGGAATATGTAAGTTATATAGCAGAGCAGGCTGGTGGATTTGCGTTATTAGGAAGAGATGGAAAACTATATATCAAAACAATAGGAGAAAACATTACAGAACTAAACATAGAATTATTGCAAGACTATACTTGGGGAGAAGAGTTCAAAGTGAGTCGTGTAGCCTATGAAGATGGAATACAAGACTTTAAGTTTGGAAAAGAAGAAAATAGTACCATATGGATTAATTCAGATAATATGTATATTGTAGATGCCAATCAGATAGAAAATATATACAATCAATGGAAAGATTTCGAATGTTATAGTTTTGAGGGAAAAACCATTATTGATCCAGCTTTAGATATAGGAGATATCCTCATAATTGATCATAAAAGAGTGATTTACCAAGGGGATATGGAATATATGGGGAAATTTAAAGTTTCTCTATCTAGTAAAATACAAGCAAAACAGAAAGCAGAAACGACAAGGAAAATGATTTCCGATAAGACTAAAATAAGGAGAGTACAAAGCCAAATAGATCAAGCAGAAGGAACCATCACTCAATTAGTCGAGGAAAGAAATGAACAGGATAAAAAAATAGCAAAAGTAGAACAAGATTTAGATCGTATCAAACAAACAGTAGAAAGTGGATATGATTTTAAAAGAAAAATAGAAGGTGTAACAGAAATTTATATAGAAAATGCAATAGAAGGAGAAGTTCTAAATTTAACAATAGAAGGGAATAAAATTTATGAGAGCAATTTATTTCCAGAAGAAGACTTGTATCCACAAATGGAGTTACAACCGAATCAGGAGGTAAATTAAAATGCAATATAAAATTGTAATAGATAAACAAAGTAGAAGGAATCCATCTCGGAGAACAAAGAGAATATGTAATAGAGACAGAAGAATTAAGAAGAAAAGAAAATGTTTATGATATTCTTATGATTACACCAGATAGAGCATTTGTTGAAAGAAAGTTGCAATTAAATGAATATCAAGTGTTAACAGAAATAGAACCTTCTCAAATAGAAGAATTAGGTGACTTAAATATAACTTTATTTAAGGGAGAAAATTATATTTATTTAGTCGATATGGAAGGAAATAATTTTTCCGCGGAATATGTGATCAAAAATGATTTTACAGAAAATTTTGCAACTAATATTGAAATGAATACAGCCATTGATCAAACAGCAGAGGAAATTATGTTTTCTGTTAATAAAAAAGTAAACAGTGAAGAGTTTGGAACTTTGATACAACAAAATGCGGAAGCTATAAAAATAGCATGGAATCAAATATCAGAATATATACAATTAATGATATTAAATGAAAATGCAAGCTTTGTGATATTAGACAAAGAGAAAAAGGTAATGATGTCATTGGATAAGGAAGGACAGCATTTTTATAAAGATGGTGAGTCTATTTTTGGAGAAATGGGAGTACAGAAAGTAGAGGAAGAAAGATTTATAAGTTTTTCCGTAGATGGAGAATATGATAGTCAAATTCAAAATGGAATGGCTTGGGGAATTAAAATCAAAAGTGATGGACAATTTTATCCTATTTTAAGCATCAAAAATTTTGCTATGGGTCCTAAAAATAGTGATGCAGCTTATGGGGAATTAGAACTTAGTTCTTGTAATTTAGTATTAAATGGGTTTGGAACAGGAATAAAAACAGGAGGAGTACTAATTAGCGGAGATCCAGCAGAACAAACAGGGGTATCTTTTTTAGATTGCAACAATTATAAGAATTTAATTAGTGTTGCTCCTGACAATGATTTTGCCTATGCCAATATAATGTTATTGGATAAGATAAGTTTTTATAGAAACCAAGCAGGAAGTAATAGTTTTAAAATCGGAGATGAGAAATATTGCTTATTTACAGATGAGGGAAAAGTATTTTGTTCTACGATAAGTGCAAAAGAAGAAATATATTGTGCAGAAAATGTATTAGTGGGTGGACATATTTATTGTAACAATGGAGTAGAACCATTTTCATTAGCAGAAAAAAAGACAGATATTGAAAAATATAATCACAAAGCAATAGAGGAAATAAAAAAGACAGATATTTATTATTATCATTATAAAGAAGATACAGAGAATTGTAAAAAAAGGGTAGGAGCAATTATAGGTGAAAATTATAATTGCTCAAAAGAAATCATAGGAACAGAAGGAAAGGGAATTGATCTTTATTCTATGTTAGCAATTGCTTATAAAGCCATACAGGAACAAGAGGAAAAAATAGAGCAATGGCAGGAAAAAGAGAAACAAAAAGAGGAAATCATAGAGAAATTAGAAAAAAGAATAGAAATTCTTGAACAGGAGGTATTAAATGGAAAAAATTAATTTTGAAAATGGACAATTATTAGAAGGAGCCTATGTCACAATAAATGGTGTGAAACATGATGTGGTAAAGGCAAAATATACTGGAAAAACGCCAATTTCAGCATTTGTTTTAAATGCATTACAAGAAAATATTGAACAAGCCATAGAAGAAAAATCATCTTTACCAGAAGGAGGAACAACAGGGCAAGTCCTAGCCAAAGTGAGTAATCTTAATTATGATGCAAGATGGGTAGAACCAGTTGATAGTGAGAGCATAACTAGAAATATTTTGCCAATTGGATCTACGATACAATGGTTTGCAGATGCGATTCCAGAAAATTGGTTATTGTGTAATGGACAAGCAGTAAGTAGGACAGAATATGCAACTTTATTTACTACACTAGGTACAAAATATGGAACAGGAAATGGAAGTACTACTTTTAACTTACCAAATTTAAAAGGGAGAATTGCAGTAGGATTAGATACAAATGATACAGATTTTAACACTTTGGGAAAAACAGGAGGAGAGAAAAAACATAAATTAACAGTTAATGAATTAGCACAGCACCAAGTAAGCTTTAAAGATGGTGGTAAATTATTAGTGGCAAGTGGGAATGCTTATGGAGTACCAGACTATGTTATAAAAAACGGACAGACATTATATTCTGATTCTGTTGGAGGAGATCAACCACATAATAACTTACAACCATATATGGTTTGTACTTATATTATAAAGGCAAAATAGAGAGAAAGGAGGAACTGGGAAAATGAGAAATAGAAAAAAACGAATCATTATCATCGTTATTATAATGGCTTGCATAGGAATTGTAACTTGTCTATTTTGGAATGGGAAAGAACAAGGAAAAGAAACGATAACTAATCTAGTAGAAGATCTCACTACATATGAAATGCCAGAAGAAGAGATAAAGGAGTTACCTTCGACAGAAATTATAGAACAAACAGAAGAACAAGAAAAGGAAGTAGCAAAAGAACAAGAAGTAGAAAGTGAATCTTTTGAAGAACAAGGAGAAATTGCTTATCATGGTACTTCTGAATATCCCAATGTAAGATTAGGAAGCTATAAAGGATTGACTTATTATAGTCAAATTGATAGTCGATGGCGTTCTCATTTATATACAAGTGTAGGAAATTCTTCCCAAAATATTGGGACAAGTGGATGTGGACCAACATCAGCTGCTATGATTGTAACAGCTACCAAAGGTGCCATTACGCCACCAGAAATGGGAGATCTATTTGTTAAATATGGATATCGTTCTAGCAATAATGGTACTTATTGGAGTGCTTTTAAATTTGTAGCAGATACTTTTGATATTGGTTATCAAGAAACTTATCGATTAGAGGATGCGATTGATTTATTAAAAAGAGATCACTATGTAATTGCAAGTTGTGCCAATGGACTGTTTACAACGGGTGGACATTTTATTGTTTTAACAGGAATAGAAGGAGATACCATAAGGATTTATGATCCTTATTTATATAGTGGAAAATTTGAAACTTCTACACGTAGAGGAAAAGTGAGAGTAGAGGGAAATACAATCTACTGTAATATTTATAATTTTAAAAAGGAGGCAAATTATCAAAAATTTTTTGCTTATCAACATGATGGAAAAGGAGAAGTAAATAATATACAACAGGTTAATACAGCGGGTTATACAAGATATGTTAAAGCAAAAATTGGGTTAAATGTTAGAAATGCTCCTAATGGAAGAATTGTGGGAGCACTTACAAATGGAAGCAAAGTAATGGTTTATGAGACAAGTGGTGAGTGGAGTAAAATTGGAAATTCGCAATGGGTAAGTTCCAACTATTTAACTACTAGTACAGGAATTTCAAATTCTGTGGACTCTTATCCATCAACAGTTGGAGAATATAGGATATTAAAAACAATAACGAATCTATATAGTAATGAAAATTTAACAGGAATTCGTTATTGCTATTTACCACAAACTAAAATTAGAATCATAAAAAATATATCTTCCAGTGTAGATTATGTTTGTTGTGTAAAGACAGGAAGGTATGCCTATGTTAATAAAAAAAATTATAAATAATTTTTTAAAGCATAATAAGCTAGAAAATGCAGGTTTTTTCTCTTTTTAAATAATATTTTGGAAAATCTATTTTAAATTTATCAAAAATTGTAGTATAAGTATTGATAGTTGTTTTTATAT
>CASAUJ010000040.1 GCA_949118805.1 uncultured Clostridia bacterium
TTTCAATATTTTATTTTCAATTTTCTTGTGACATATCTATTTTAAACCTATAATTACTTGCCTTACTTATTGTAAGTTATCTTTGATATGTGTTTTAATAATTGTATAACTATAAGAATTATTCGTTATATTTTATATATGCTCATTTATCCAATTAAAATATTTTTTACGTCCAAAAATAGATAATTTATACTTATCTCCATTTTTCATTTTAATTAAAATACCAAATGGAAAAAATGGTGGTATTAGACAAGTTTTTACTGTATCAATATCTTTCATCTCAATTTCCCAACTTACACCTTCTGTTCCAATTAGTCCTGATGCTAAAAAGGCAATTCTTTTATCCGTAAAATAATACTTTCCAGAAACTTGTCTATTAATACTTATATTTGGCATCTTCCAACAATCTCCTGTTACTTTTTCTGCAAATAATTTTTCATCATTTTTTACTTCGTATACTTTTTTACTCATGTTTTTTTCTCCCTTTCTCTTATAAAAATGTTTTCATTCTCATAAAATATATTTCTTTCTATTTTTAATCTAAGTACTAACTTACTAATTGTTATTAAATCAGATAATTATTTAAATTTATCTACTATCTTATTATAATTTCTATTTTACTTTTTTATAAATCCTTCCACAAGACTTACAAGTAATACTTATTTCATAGCTAGCCACCTTTTTGTCCAATATAGTAATTAAGGGTTCCTTATCTTTTGGACAGCAAAATCTGTTTTTTATCGTAATTAGTTCGTCACTACAATCGCTTCCCTTTTTACTATCTTCAAAATCTAATAATGCACTCCCTTGACTTCCACAATTACATTTGTATTTTAATTCTAATTTATCATAAGTTGAATAACATAAATACCCTAAATTTTCATTACACTTATCACAATACATCCAACCACCATAATTAGTTGCTAGTCTTGTATTTACTAATTCTTTATTTTTTAAGATCCTTGACATAAGCTTTCCTCCTTTGAATTTTGTATTTTTAGTTTACTCATTTTAATAGGATTTTCTTTTTATAATCAGATCATTCTTTTACTTCGTAATCTCTAATGTATCCACAACTTTTTAAATCCATAATGTTCAAAAAATTTCTTTTCTTCCTAGTTTTAGATGTTAGTGTACCTATCCCCCAGTCATACCTTTGTCTTTGAAATCGATATATTATTTTCTTGTACTACAACTTCCACCTTTTTCTTCATAATAATCTTGCAAGGCATGTACCACTTCTGGAACAGATTTTAATGAATCAATCTTAATTTCTTTGTATATCTTTTCATCTCCTTTTCTTTCCAATATTTCTCCATCATCCTTAATCTTTATATAAAAAGTTTCTTCTTCTCCATTTAATTCACAAACTATTGTCGCTTCTGTTGTTAAATTATGAGATTTCGGAAAAATCGTAAAGTTTCCAATTATTGTTACAACTATTATTGTCATAATAAAAATTATTTTTTTATCTGATTTTTTGATAAATAAACAAAACATTATTATTAGAAAAATCACATCCAAAATTGCTCCTAAAAGTTGAGTATGTGAATAGTAAAATTTAAAACAATTATTGATTGTATCTATCAGCATTCCTGCAATAGGTAAAGCATATAAAAAATTGCTAAAATCATTATTTTTATTCCAATAATAAAGAATATAGGCAATGATTCCACATATTATTGATATAAAAATCCAAAAAAATAAATGACTCCATTCTATTAAACCATCCACTGTAATATTCGGTGTAAAAAATTTAATCATTCCCTGCAATAAATAGAAACTACAACACATAGTTGCTAAATATAGGAAAGTGTTAAACATTGCATTTTTATTAGAACCACTCAAATATATTATAAAAGTTGTTGTAAATATCCAAAATCCAAATGTTCCTGCAATAGAACTCACCCCTAATACATCATTATTCGGTAATAAATTTACTAACTCTGTTATGATACCAATAATTATACCAAAAACAATTACTTTTATATATGATTTTTTTGTATCTTGTAATTTTATTTTTTCCATTTTCTTCTCCTTTTAAAATTGTAACTTTCTATAATATGTAAATACACAAAATAGGAATTATGATTCTAATTATCCTCGCATATTCTTCTATCTTTACTTGCTTTTGATATTTTGCAAGAACTGGATATTTCCTACTCCAAGCATTGGTCCAATCTATTTTTTCTTCTTTTTCTTCATTCGTGTTTTTTATCACTTGTTCAATTTCTTTTAAGTCTATATCAAATTCAATTAACTCATCTAAAGATAGATGATAAAGTTTTGCCAATTTCTTTGCTTGACAAATATCTGGCACAGTTTCATCTGTTTCCCACTTTGAAATTGTTTGTCTACTTACACCCAATTTTTCAGCAACTGTTTCCTGTGATAATCCAACCTTTTTCCTTGATTGAAATAAATTATTTCCTAAATTCATTCTATCCACCTCCAAATTAAGTGTACAATATTAATCCATTTTTTTCTATCAATTATACATGGCAATTCTGCTATTTTTATTAACATTTTTCATTTCTAAATTTATAAGTTTTATCCTTATATAAATCCACCTCATCAATTGCTAATTTTCAGTACAATGACATTCTGGATTTGTACAGGTACAATTAGGATTATACCCACTAGCACATTCCTCTGTACAAGTACATTTCCATCTTTTTAATAAAGGAAATAGCTTCATACAGTATTCTTTCATCTCTTCCTTTGTCATTCCTGCTTGTGATCCATATTGAGAACACATTTCTATATATTCTTCCATTGTAACTTTGTCTATAAATTCCCCTTTTTGGTAACAATATTTACAATAATCTACATTGCTACTTCCATCTATGTTGGTACCTAATTGTTCATTTGATGTTATAGGCATTCCACAACTTTGACACATTTTATTTTCCATTTCTAATTCCTCCTTTTAATCTTAAAAATCATGATTAAATCACAAGTTTATTTCATATAGAATATTTCATATTGTTCCATTTTTATAAAAAAACTATCTAAGACTTAACCTAGATAGTTTTACAAATTATTCTTTGCTAGCAATATAACAAGCTAAGTCAACTAATTTATTGGAATATCCCCATTCGTTATCATACCATGCAACTAATTTTACAAAAGTGTCAGTAAGCATTATTCCTGCTGTACTATCAAAAATAGAAGTGTGTGGATCTGTTGTAAAATCTGAAGAAACAACTGGATCTGTTACATATTCTATGATTCCTTTCATTTCATTTTCTGATGCTTTTTTCATAACTTCACATATTTCTTCATAGGTTGCTGATTTTTCTAGATTACAAGTCAAATCTACCACAGAAACATCCACAGTAGGAACTCTGAATGCCATTCCTGTTAATTTTCCATTTAAATTTGGAATTACTTTTCCAACCGCTTTAGCAGCTCCTGTTGAAGATGGTATAATATTAGCTGCAGCTGCTCTACCACCTCTCCAATCTTTTTTAGAAGCTCCATCTACCGTTTTTTGTGTTGCTGTTGTTGCATGAACAGTTGTCATCAAACCTTCTTTAATTCCAAAATTATCATTTATTACTTTTGCAAGTGGTGCCAAACAGTTCGTAGTACAAGAAGCATTAGAAACAATATTCATACTTGGATTATATTCTGTGTGATTTACTCCCATAACAAACATTGGAGCATCTTTTGATGGCGCACTAATAATTACCTTTTTTGCACCTGCATCAATATGTGCCTGTGCTTTTTCAAGTGTTGTAAATACACCAGAGCATTCTAAAACATAATCTACTCCTAATTCTCCCCATGGAATATTGTGAGGATCCATCTCATTAAATACTTTTATTTCTTTTCCATTAACTGTTAATAAATTATCTTTTCCCTCTACTGTTCCTTCAAATTTCCCATGTACTGTATCATATTTTGTCATATACGCCATATAATCAGCTGTAATAAAAGGATCATTGATTGCAATTACTTCCACTCCTTCTTTTTTTAAAGCGGCTTGAAAAGACAAATTTCCAATTCTCCCAAAACCATTAATTCCAATTTTCACTGACATAAATAAATTCCTCCTTTTGACGCCCATTCATTTCTAACCTTGTTTTTACAATTTAATAGCGTCATCTTTTTCTTAATATATTATATATAGTATTACCCAATTTTCTTAGGCAATTCAATTCTATACCAAAAAAACATACTTTGCAAGTACTTTTTATTTTTATTTTTTGTTAATGGCTAAAGTGGGACAGATTCATCCTATCCATTTATGGCTAATCTGGGACAGGCACACTTTATCCATTAATAAACATTCAAACAAGTATATTTTAGTTATTAAGCCCTTTGGATAATTCTAATATTAATTCCTAGTATTCTTCCTATTTGTTTATGAGATATTCCCTCCATCTTCTTGATTCTTCTTATGATTTTATTCCTTTCTTCTACATTATACTTTTGTATCTCTTGTATATTAAAAATCTCCAATTCCTCTTTTATAAAATAAATTACTTCTTCATCGGTTAATCTTTTTTTCATTTCATACTCTAATAATTCACTACTTTCTTGAAATTTCAAAATTTGCTTATTGAATTTCAAGAATTCCTTTTTGGCTTGTTCTCTTTCCTTTGAAAACATATTCCAAATTTCTTTTGTATCTACTATTCTATCTTCCTCTTTTATTTTTTCTGTTTTTGAATATTCCCAATAACTCCCCCACTTGTAGTCTTCCATTAAGCTAATACCTGCTTTCAAGGGATTTTGATGTATATAACGAACTAAATTTAATAGATAATTCAAATTTCCAACATTTTTACTTCGAAATCGATTTTCGAATACATGTCCTTTTCTTTCATATTTCTTGTTGAAATAATTTGCATAACTTGTAGCAATACTATGGATAATTTTAGAGATTGTTTGATTAAAATCTTTGATTTCTAAATGAATATGATTTGGCATTAAAACATAAGAATATATTTGATATAAAAATTTTTTCTTAGTCTTTCTAATAATTTCTTGAAATTCTAAATAGTCTTTACTTTCCAAAAAAATATCTTGTTGATTAATTCCTCTTAGCATACAATGATATACATCATTATGACTTTTCCTTCTTGGCTGTCGTGGCAATTATTTAACCTCCTTCACTTCCTATCAATAAAAATAGTATAGCACATTTTTTCTTATCTAGCTATACTATTTTACAAATTTTTCAAATATGGTTAAAGTGGGACTGTCCCAGTTTATCCATAAATGGCTAAAGTGAACCTGTCCCAATTTAGCCATGCCCATATAATTTTTCCAAAACGATTATAAACATAGCATGCGACCAACCAAGTCCTAATACCCAATTAGGTTGCAATGTATGATTGTCTACCTGCTCTCCTAAAAAGTTGTGTCTTCCTGCTGTTTTTATAACAAAATCAAAGGTTTCTTTTGCTTTTTTCTTCTCTCCTGTTTCTAAGTAATATAAAGTCATCCAAAGGTTTGCAATCGGCCATGGATTTCCGTTTCGATAATGATCTTCTTCAAATCTTTGATATCCTCCTGTATAAGTTCTTAATGATAGATTTATCCTTTCTACGGTATTGATTATCTTTTTTTCTTTGGCTTTGAAAACATTAAAAGGAGTAATTACACCTAACATACTTATATCCATTTTCTTATCTTCTGTATTTCTCAAATAGGTTTTTTTCTCTTCGTCATACATATTTTCATTGATATATTTTTTAATTTCTGTTTGTAGTTTTTCTAATTCTCTCTGATTTTTTGCTATCTTTTCTTCTTTTAAGCGATTATTTTCGAAATCAGATGTTTTATCTCCTAATCCTCGATACATTCTTATCATGCAATCAAATGCTGCATAAATACTTGCTAATGAGTATAAGTGAACTCCTTCACACATCTCCCAAAGGTCATAACTCACATGATATTTATGCTTTAAAGTTTGCTTTTGATTGTTTTCTATTTCTTGTCTTACCTTATCTTGATCGTATTCATCTTTTCCTTCAAGATTTAACCAATCTTTTATATAACGTTTTAAAAAATCTACGGCTTTTTCACACATGATTAAATTATCTTTCAAAAATTTTTCTGATTTTATAAATTGATAATGTTCGTATACTCCATAAACTACACTTGCTGTTTCGTCTATTTGATAGCCCCAAGCTGGTGCTAATTTTCCATCTGTAAAAAATCTCTGTTCCCACATTCCATTTTTACTTTGCGTCTTTTTACAGAAAATTTTATAAAATTTATCTACTTCTTTTTCCATTTTTAAAATGTCAAACGCTTTTGTCATAAAAACAGCATCTCTAGTCCAACAATAAGCATATCTTCCACATTGCGAAAAATTTTCATCGACTTCTGCTGAAGCTATGATCCCACCAGTCTCTGTATTGGTTAAAAGAGGAAACAATAATATACTTCTTTTATATATATCATAAATTTTTTCTTCATAACTATTTCTAGGTTCTTTCAAATTTAAACCATTATGCGTTTTAACGTATTTTCTCCAATAAGTTTTTGTATTGGTATATTCTTTATTTAAGTCTATTTTTTTTATTCTTTCTATTTCTTTTTCAATTTCTGATATATTTTTGTTTTCTCCTATTGCGATACAGATTTCTAATGTTTTCTTTTCTTGTGGTTTGATCACACCTAACTCATAGCACACACTTGTATCATTCGACATCCCAATATAATCTTTGTCATAAATTTCTCCTCGTTGAATATTTTCTTTGCTTCCATTAATTTGATGTTTTATCACTTTGGTATTTTTTGCAAAAGTTGAAAAAGTAAAATCATGTGCATATTGCATCATACCACCATCCACCATCCTACAACTTACATGATTATTATAATCAGATAATAATTGAGAATGAATATAAAAATTAGTATTTAAATCAATCTTTCCATCATTCAAAAAAATATATTTTTTTACTAATACATTTTCTTGTGTCATAACATAATCTGTTTGAAGAACTTTTAAATTAAAATAAGTATTTAATATTTCTGTATTCAGAATATTGGTATCTTCCTCGTAATACTGTCTATAAACATTATTGACATCTTCATGTAAATAAATCAAATCTGAATAATTTATCTTTAACCCTGTATGAAAGAAATCTAAATATTGTCTATTATCCTTACATGGAAAATATACCCTTTGTAGCTCTCCCTTACTAGTAAAAGTTGCTAACATATTCTTATTTCCAATCATAGCCTCATTAAAATACTTATTTTCCATCTTTTTCTCCTTTTTATTCTTACACTATATTAAAGGCTAAAGTGGGACTGTCCCAGTTTAGCCACAAATGGATAAACTGGGACAGTCCCACTTTAGCCATTAGCCTTCTATTACATTTATGATTTGCTTTTCTAAATCTTTTATTTTTTCATTAATTCTGAAAATATCTTCATCTTTTAGCTTATTGTCATCTATGTCTTGTCTTACATAAGTATCCATATCTTTTATCTCTTCTTTTAACTTTTGTAGTCTGTCGATTACTTCTCTTCTAATAGTTGATTTGGTTCTTCTTTCAATCTTATTGGTTTTTTCTACTTTTTCATTTTGGAAATCAATTTCATAAGTTTCTCCAAATTCTGGTACACTGATTTCGATTCCTGTTTCTTGTTTTATCTTGTCCGCTAAAACTTCTTGTGCCTCTGCTTCTCCATGTACTAAAAATATATGTTTTGGCTTTTTGATAAAAGAATAAATAAAATTCATTAATCCTTCTTGATCTGCATGTCCAGAATATCCTTCAATATATTCGATTCTAGCATTAACTGCTATTTCTTCTCCAAATATTTTAACTTTTTTAGCCCCATTTACAATACTATATCCTAATGTACCAATTGCTTGATATCCCACAAATAATATCGTAGATTTTGGATCCCATAAATGATGTTTTAGATGATGTTTTATTCTTCCTACTTCACACATACCACTGGCTGATATAATAATACTTGGTGTATGATCTTCATTTAATGCCTTCGATTCTTCCGCTGTTTGTGTAAACTTTAATCCTGGAAATTCAAGCGGATTATCTCCTCCCATAATTTCCTCTTGTATTTGTTCTTCAAATAAATTTGTATTTTCTCTAAAGACCTCTGTTGCTGATATTGCCAATGGACTATCTACATATACATTTGATTTCATTAAAGTTTTATATTTTCTAATAAATTCTTCGTCTTCTTTTACTTCTTTCAATTTGTTAATTTCATATAAAATTTCTTGCGTTCTTCCTACTGCAAAAGATGGAATTACTACACTTCCTCCTTGATCTAACGTTTCTGATACAACATTCAAAAAAAGTTCTGCTTTTTCATCATTTCTTAGATGTAGTCGACTTCCATAAGTAGATTCCATTACTAAGTAATCCGCCGTTTCTATCATAGTTGGAGAATCTAGCAATGGAATATCATTATTTCCTAAATCTCCTGTAAACACTGTTTTTGTTTCTTTTCCCTCTTCTTTTGTCCACAATTCAATAATACTTGACCCTAACATATGTCCTGCATCATTAAATCTGACATGAATATCTTCCGTAATTTCTATAATTTCATCATATTGTAATGATTCTAATACTTCTAATGATCTTGCTGCTTCTTCTGCTGTATACAAAGGAGGAATTTCCTTTTCCCCTTTTCTTTTTCTTTTTTTATTCTTCCATTCATTTTCCATTTCTTGAATATGTCCGCTATCTGGTAACATTAAAGCACATAAATCACATGTTGCTTTATGAGCATATATTTTATTTCGAAATCCTTCCTTATATAACTTTGGTATTCTCCCAGAATGATCAATATGAGCATGTGTTAATAACACAAAATCAATTTCTGTTGGATTAAATTCAAAATCTTGCAAATTCTGTGCTTCATATTCTGCTTTTCCTTGCCACATTCCACAATCAACCAAAAACTTTTTTCCACAAGCTTCTACTAAAAAATTAGAACCTGTCACTGTTTTTGTTGCTCCTAAAAATGTAATTTTCATATTTTTTCATTCCTTTCTTAATTAAAAATCTTCACCTTTTTATTTCTTTTAAAAGTTAATTCTTTTGGGTTGATTTCTTCCAATTCTTCTAGTAAAATCTTCTCTTCAAATACTTCCTCATCAAATAATTGAATATAATTTTTATCCTTTTCTTTAATTAGCTTAATATATAAATCTTCTAGATTTATAACTCGAACATAAAATATATTTTTTATAATTTGATAATTAACTTCCCTTTCTTTTGAAAAAACGTGAAGTAGTTTCCATTCATAAGCTTTTTCAATTAATTTTCTTTCTACTTCTTCCCTTTTTCTTTGCAATTCCTCTAATTGATAAATTTGTTTTTTCTCATCAAAAGGTAACAAAGAATAGTATCTAAATTCATAGATGAGATCCATACATTCTTGTTTGGTTTCTATTTTCTCTATTTTGTTTTGATAACAACTTAAAAATATTTCTTGTATTTGCATCAAATCCTTTTTTATCTCATCCTCTAATTCCTTGATGTCTAATAATTTTAAATACTGCTCTTTTTCTTCCAGTTCTTTTTTAAAAATAACAAATTTCTGTGGATTTAACAATAAATTTAAATTTTCTAATATTTTTAATTTTTCTTCTCTTTCTTGCATCATTAATTGAGATAATATTCTAACACTAAATATCTTTTCCTGTAAAGGTAAAAATTCATTTCTCTTTTCATATTCTTTTTGTAACATATCTCGATTATTTAATGTTTCATCCATTCTTTTTATTTCTTTAGTTAATTCTCTTTTCTCTTCTGTTATTTCTTTTATAAATTCTTGATTATTTCTAATTTTCTTTAATTTTTTTTCTACTTCCAATTTCTCTTTCTGTAATTTGTTTTTTAAATTAAGATTATATCGAATCGCTAATAATACTGATATTCTATTAAAAAAATAAATAAATTCTTTTTTGCTTTCTTCGCCATACCTTTCCTCTAAGTTATTTTGAAAATTTTCAAAATAATCTATAATATATTCTTTATTTTGAATCCAATTATTTAAAAATGAATAGCCTACCAACATTCTGATATTTTGATAAATTAAATTATGACTGATGCTTTCTATCTCTTTGGGAATAGTATTCCAAGAATAGCCATTAAAGTCTCTCATAGGTTCTACTATATTAATACTATTTCCCACATTTATTAAATCAGTAATTGTTTTATGAATGACAAAATAATTATCTTTGATTATTTTGTCATTTTTACTTATTTTTGCAATACAATATAACAATTTTCTTTCTATTGGATAACAGATAATCCTCTTTTTATTTTTTTCCACTAAAAATGTTTTATTTCCTAGCATTTCACTTTCTCTTGTGTTGAGCTTTATTACTTTAATATCCTCACAATTATTTTGAATTGCTCCTAAAATCAATTGTATAAATTCCTCTTTTTCTTCTACATTTTGCTTTACCTTTTCATAGTCTTTATAAGCAGTTTCAATTTTATATAATATACTAAGAAGCATACTTTTTGTGTTTTCATCAAAAGCTTTTTTTTCTAAAATCTTTTCTAATTCATTGTTATAATCTCTTTTTACGATTTTATCTAAAAACTTATCGGTTTTCTTTTGCAAATTCCTTCTCCTTTCAAGAGAGATCTTTTGTTTCTTCTGTGGTCCCCATTTTTAATTCGTTCCATCTCTCTAATGTCATAAGAACTTCTCTTGGCTTACTTCCTTGATATCCAGATATAACGCCTCTTTCTTCCATTTGATCAATGATCCTTCCAGCTCTTGCATAACCTACTTTAAATCTTCTTTGTATAAAAGAGGTAGAAGCTTGTCCCGTTTCAACAACGGTTTGAATTGCCTCCATCAAAAATGGATCTGTATCATCATCTTCTGATGCTTCTTGTGCTATTTCTTTCTCTGTTTTGTTTGTATTTTCTATACTTTCTAAAATATCTTCACTATAAGTAGCTGTACCATTCGATTTTATAAAATCTACTATTTTTTCTACTTCTTCATCTGTTACAAATGCTCCTTGTACTCTAGAAGGTTTTGGAGCTCCTGCTGGGAAATATAACATATCTCCTTTTCCTAATAGCTTTTCTGCTCCCACACTATCCAAAATAGTTCTAGAATCAACTTGTGAAGATACGGCAAATGCAATCCTAGATGGTACATTTGCTTTAATTAATCCCGTAATAACATCTACGGATGGTCTTTGAGTTGCAATAACTAAATGCATTCCTGCTGCTCTTGCTTTTTGTGCCAGTCTACAAATAGCATCTTCTACATCATTTTTTGCTACCATCATTAAATCTGCCAACTCATCTACAATAATAACAATTTGTGGCAATTTTCCTATTTCTTCTTCTTTCTCAATTGCCTTATTGTAACCCTTTAAATCTCTTACTCCTTTTTGAGCAAATAAATTATATCGATTATCCATCTCCTGTACTGCCCATGCTAATGCACCTGCTGCTTTTCTAGGATCTGTTACAACAGGAATTAAAAGATGTGGAATTCCATTATACACGGATAACTCTACTACTTTTGGATCCACCATTACAAATTTCACTTCACTTGGTTTTGCATGGTAAATAATACTTGTTATGATCGTATTGATACATACACTCTTTCCTGAACCAGTAGAACCAGCAATCAAAATATGTGGCATCTTGCTAATATCTGCTAATTGTACATTACCTGCTACATCTTTTCCTAATGCAATAGACAATTTAGATTCATTTTCTCTAAATTCTTCGCTATCTAAAACTTCTCTTAAATGAACGGCTTCTCTTTGTGTATTTGGCACTTCTATTCCTACTGCTTGCTTTCCTGGAATTGGTGCTTCAATTCGAATGGTTTCGGCTGCTAAATTAAGAGCAATATCATCTGCTAAATTAGCAATTTTACTAACACGAACTCCTTCTGCTGGTTTTAATTCATATCTTGTAATAGCTGGTCCAACAGAAACATTCTCTACTTTTGCAGATACCCCAAAACTATATAAGGTTTTTTGCAATTTAGCTGCTGTATCTGTTAATGCTTTTGCCCCACCTTTTAATCCTTTTTTAGATGGCTTTCCTAAGATCTCTAATGGAGGATACTCATAGTGTTCATCATCTTCTACTGTCATCGCATGTTCTAATTGCAATACCGCCTTTGTTTTATCCTCTTTTTGTTCTTCTACATCTTTAAATAAATTACTTTCAATCACATCTGGTTCTGGTATTTCTTGTTCTTCTTCATCAATTTCAGGAACTTGCATTCTTCTTTTTTCTTGTTTTCCTTTTAATTTTGATTGTTTGGTTAATGGTTCTAAGTCATCTTCACTATGATCATATTTTTTCAAACCAATTTCTTCTTCATTATTATCTACAAATCTTCCACCAAAATTAATTTTAATTTGCTCAGCCATAGATGCTTTTTCTTGTTTTGCTAATTCCTTTTGTGCTAATTTCTCTTCTCTTTCTCTTCTTTTTCTTTCTGCTGGCGTTTCTCTTTCTTCTTTTTCCATTTCTTTACGAAGTTCTTCACGATGAGCCTGTCTTACTTCTTTGTTCTCTTCTGCTTTTTCTACCATTCGGTTAATAATTTCTGCCATATTAATTCCAAAGGTAAATACTACTAGAACAAAAGCAATTCCTAAACAAAGAATAATTGCCCCTATATTTCCTAATAATTTCGTAAGTGGAACTGCCCCACATGAACCAATCGCTCCTCCACCTTTACTTTGAGATCCTAAAAGATAAGCATCTTTTACTACTTCAGACAATTCTTTACTATTCTGTAATTCCCCTGATGATATTTGAAATACACTAAATACAATGCAAAGACTCATTAATAAGATGCCATATTGTATCAATTTAGGATACAATTCTTCTGATCCTTCTGAAGCCAATTTAATAGCAACAATAAAGATTCCAATTGGTAAAATATATTGTACAATTCCTAACATTCCACCTAATATTTCATTCAATTTAGCTCCTATTACACCAGATTTGGTATATATTAATACCGCTAATAAAATACTAATAATAATTAAAACAACTACTGTTACATCTGCCTTTGATACTGTTGATTTTTTCTTTTTATATCTTTTCTTTTTCGCCATTTCTTACACCATCCTTATCATGTGAATGTGAATTGGGGACGTTTCCATTTGCACATTTTGATTAAAACTTTTCTATCAAAATTACTAAAAAAACTATTCCCTAACACATCCCAAATGTGCAAATGGAAACGTCCCCAATTCACATTCACTTCTTCCCTAAAAAAGTCAGTGTTTTTTGACATCTGACTTTTGTTTTTTCTATTTTAATTCTTTTCTACTATTTTGTACTGTTTTTATAGTATCTTCTAATGAAAGTTGCATTAAATGCATTGCTTCTGACATATTGTTCTCTAATTTTTGTAGGGTATCATTTAATACATTCTCTGTATTTAATAATAATGTATCTGCATACTCTTTTGTTCCTTTTGAAATTTCTCTAGACATCTCATTTGCAGTTTCAATAATTTCTGTTTTTTGGTCATAAGCTTTTCTTGTTATTTCATGCTCATCTACCA
>CASAUJ010000041.1 GCA_949118805.1 uncultured Clostridia bacterium
TCGTACTCAAATGAGAACAGATTTACAGTCTGCCGCCTTTAGCCACTCGGCCACCTACCCAAATATAAATTAAACTTGGTGCTCCCTCAAGGATTCGAACCTTGGACCCACCGGTTATGAGCCGGTTGCTCTGACCAACTGAGCTAAGGGAGCATCTTCCTTGTATCGTAAGCACAGGATAAAGTATAAACTATTTTATTCCAAAAGTCAAGCATTTTTTTTAAATTTGTAATAAATACCAAAATAGATATCAACTAGCTTCTAACAATCTTACAAAAACATAATAATTGTTCTAAAAAAGTTGCAAAAATGGAATCAATACGTTATAATCAAATTGCTAAAAAATATAGAATAAATTTAAAAGGAGAAATTCATGAAAAAATATATAAAAAAAATATATAATGGTACGCAGAAAGAATATGAGAACTATTTAAAAAATCAACTACAAAAAGAAGAAAAAACTTTTGTTGTTACAGCAAATCCAGAAATATTAATGCTAGGTGAAAATAAAAAATCTTTTGATTCCTTACTTATGGATCCTCAAACACAAATTGTTGCAGACGGAATTGGTATTATTAAAGGAGCTAAAATGCTTGGTATTCATTTACCAGAAAGAATCCCTGGTGTTGAACTTGCTGAAATGTTATTAAAAACTTGTGCCGAATCTAATAAAAGTGTCTATCTTTTTGGAGCTTCTCGCCAAGTTTTAGAACAATTAGTAACAAATTTAAGAACCACTTATCCTACTCTTAATATTATTGGATTCGCTGATGGTTATGTATCAGATAAACAATCTGTTTTTGAAGAAATAAAAAGACTAACTCCTGATGTTGTCTTAGTGGCTTTAGGTGCTCCTTTACAAGAAGAGTTAATTTATCAAAATTTATCCGCTTTTAAAAAAGGAATTTTTATGGGTGTTGGTGGTTCTTTTGATGTCTTAAGTGGGATGAAAAAAAGAGCACCAAAATTATTTATTAAATTAAACTTAGAATGGCTTTATCGAATGGCAGGAAGTCCTAAAAGATGGAAAAGATTTTTTAATGGAAATGTAAAATATATATGGAAAATCAGAAAAGAGGTAAAAAATTCAAATGATTAATGTGATGATTGTATTTGGTACCAGACCAGAAGCTATTAAGCTTCTCCCTATAATAAAAGAATTAGAAAAAAGAAAAGAAACTAACCCAATTGTTTGTATTACAGCACAACATCGAGAAATGTTAGATCAAATTCTAACAGAATTTAAAATAACCCCTCACTATGATTTAAATATCATGAAAAACGGACAAACTTTGTCAGAAATGACAGCAAAAATTTTAACTCGTTTAGATGGCGTCATTAAAGAAGCAAAACCTGATATTATATTAGTTCATGGGGATACCACAACCACTTTCGTAAGTTCTCTTGTAGCCTACTATAATACAATTCCAATTGCTCATATTGAAGCTGGACTTCGAACTTATAATAAATATGCCCCTTATCCAGAAGAAATGAATCGACAAATGGTTAGTGTACTAGCAGATCTTCACTTTTCCCCTACTGTCATTGCAAAAAATAATTTATTACAAGAACATAAAAATTTAAATGATATTTATGTTACTGGTAATACAGCAATTGATGCTTTAAAATTGACTGTTAAACAAGAAAAAGTATTAGATGATGGAAAAAAAATTCTTCTTCTTACTACCCATAGAAGAGAAAATCTAGGTAGCTCTATGAAAAATATATTTCGAGCGATTAAACGAATTGCAGAAGAATTTAAAGATGAAATAAAAGTGATCTATCCTATTCATAAAAATCCAATCATAAGAGATATTGCAAAAAATGTAATAGCTGATCAGGAAAACATTGAAATAATTGAACCTTTAGATGTTATCGAATTCCATAATTTAATAAATCAATCTTATTTAATTTTAACAGATAGTGGTGGCATTCAAGAAGAAGCTCCTGCTCTTGGAAAACCAGTATTAGTTTTACGAAATATAACAGAACGTCCAGAAGGAATTGAAGCAGGAACTCTAAAATTAGTCGGAACCGATGAAGAAAAAATTTATTCTGAAACAAAAAAACTTCTAGTAAATAAAGAAGAATATGATAAAATGTCAAACTCTATTAATCCATATGGAGATGGATTGGCAAGTAAAAGAATTGTCGATACCATCATTGAAAGATTTGAAAATAGGAAGAATTAAAATGAATGAAAAAGTAGATATTTTAATAGCAACTTATAATGGTGAAAAATATTTAAAAGAACAAATTGATAGTATCCTAAATCAAACTTATCAAAATATTCACCTTATTATCTCTGATGATAAGTCTACTGACACTACGCAAGATATCTTAAAGCAATATGAGTCAGATGATCGAATAACCATTTTTTATCAAGAACAAAATTTAGGATATATCAAAAATTTTGAATTTCTGTTAAGTAAAGTTCAAAGCAATTTATTTATGCTTTCTGACCAAGATGATATATGGTTAAAAGAGAAAGTAGAAAAATCTGTCGAAAAATTGCAAACAGAAAACTTAGATTTAGTTTTTGGAGATTTAAAAGTAGTAGATGAAAATTTAGTTACTTTATATCCTTCTTTTGTAAAATATATGAAACTAGATCGAAAGATAAGAAATGAAATAAACACTAAAAAACTTCAATATTTATATAATTGTATGACAGGTTGTACGATTTTATCCAAAAAAAGTTTTTTAACTAAAATTCTTCCTCTTCCTAAAAATTCAAAATATATGGTTCATGATTATTGGATTGGGCTAGTCGTTTCTCTATCTGGTAAAATAGGATTTCTTTCTACTCCTTACATTTTATATCGTCAACATGGGAACAATCAAATCGGTACAGGAAAAGAATCTTATCAATTCAAAAAACTCTGTCAAGTAAGGGACTTATTTCTTTCTGTGAAATTAGGAATTTTTGAAGCTTATATCCAAAATGAATCTATCTTCCCTTCCTCCTTTAAGTCTCTTAATAAAAAAGCTTTCCATTACTATATAATGTTAAAAGATAAGCATTATTTTAATTTTAAGAACTGGGATGTTTTTTATCAATTATATAAAACTGAACCATTTCTTTATTTTATTGAAAATTTTATGATTCTAAATATGCCATTTCTTACCAGTATTCTTTTTCACATTCGTTATCAAATTTTAAAAATATTAAAAAAAAGATAAACAAAGTCAAAAATAGTGATAACTTTTACTTTATAAAAAGTTATCACTATTTTTATTATCTATTTTTATGCTCTTGGATGTGCTTTTTTATAAACATTTTTTAATCCTTCATCTTGAAATTGCATATATACTTGTGTAGAAGAAATATCAGAATGTCCAAGCATTGTTTGAATGGCTTTTAAGTCTGCTCCATTTTGTAAAAGATGAGTTGCAAAAGAATGTCTTAATACATGTGGTGTAATATCTTTCGTAATGTGTGCTTGTTCTTTGTAAAATTTTATAATTTTCCAAAATCCTTGTCTTGTTAATCTACTACCATTAATGTTTACAAATAAAGCTTGTTCTTCCTCTGTCTTTACTAAAATATCTCTTGCTTCTTCTACATATTCCTTTAATGCCTTTAAGGACATATTTCCTAATGGTATATTTCTTTGTTTGCTACCATGTTTACAAGTTACATATCCTTCTTCTAAATTTACATCTTCCATATTTAAAGAAATAATTTCTGTTACTCTCATTCCTGTTGCATAAGCAAACTCAAGCATAGCTTTATCACGAATTCCTTTTAGATCAATATCTTTTGGTTGATCTAATAATAATTCAACTTCTTTTGATGTTAATACACTTGGCACTCTTTTTTCAATCTTTGGTGATTGAATATTTTGTGTTGGATCTGCCTTTATTTTCTTACTTTTTAATACAAATTGATAAAATGAACGAATAGAGGCAATTCCTCTTGATATACTAGATGCCTTTTTTCCTTCTTCTTGTAATTCTTTAATATAATCTTTAATATCTTCTTCTTTCACTTTGTTGTAATGAAGTTCTGTTGCTTCTAAATAATTTCTAAATTGTTTTAAGTCTCTCCTATAAGATTGTAATGTGTTTTCTGATAATTTTTTATCATTTTCTAAAAACTCAAAAAAATGCTTTAACTGTCTTTCCATTTATTCCCTCTACCCCTTTTTTTAATATAAAATAATCTATTAACATAAATTACATTATATGTTATATCAAACATTTTCAAAATTGTAAATACATTTTTCAATATTTCTAAAAATATTTTATTAAGTTCTTTAACATGTTCGTTGATAAAAAGACTTCAACAACAGATGATAACATTAAAATCAATAACATCAAAAAAGAAAAAACGGTATGTCTTGCTACTTCTATTTTTATATTTTCCTTGTTTCTATCTTTTAAAATCGATTTATACAATTTAAATCCACTCACTGCTAAGGCTAACATTGCGGGTATAAATAAAATGTTTTGTAATAGCAATAATATAAGCACCATTAAAATCCCCTGTGGCAATCCCATAACAGTAACGCAGATAGAAATAGTATATCCTAAACAAAATCCTCGATAAAGAACCATTCCGAAAACAACTGGTATGCCAATTACTGTTGTACCAAAAAACCATAGAATTATCGCTAATATTATATTCTGTCCTACACTACTTTTCAATAATTCGATATAATCCAAATTCTCTACTGTCTTTATCTTTTCCATAAACTCATTAAAATAAGTTGTAATTTCTGTCTTTTGTTCTTCTTGAATATGATTCATAAAAAGAACCCCCAATAATATCCCAATGATAAACAATAATGATATTATCATGTATTCTTTTTTATTGATCATAATATGCTCTTTTATTGTATTTTTCCAATCAATTCGTTTGTCCTTTTTCATAATTTTCTCCTTATCTTTATACATAATGTGTATTCGATAAGGATTTTTTTAGAACTTAATTCTAAAATTATGCCTTTACCGTTCCGTAATTTCCTCCTCCACCAGAATGAATTTGCATTTTTCCTTCTCTTGCCTTTACAATGTGATTGGCTACCTTTTCTCCCACAACAGCTTCTATATCATCCTTGGATAATTTATGCAATATATTCATTTCCGTTTCAAAAGTATTAATTAATTTTTCTATCGTTTTTCCTCCTACTCCTGGAATAAATCCTAATGGTACTTGATAAATATAAGGTGGTCTATTTTTAGGACTTTTACTCTCTCTTTTATCCTTTATTAATTCAATTCGGTCAAACACACCAAATGTTACATTTCTCCCACCACATTTCGGACATGTTTCTACTGGTTCTTTCGTTTCTATGGTTTCTTCGCAATCATCACAATAGGTTCTATGATATTTTCCAAGTTTTGGATCTAATCCATAATTGGCTAACACTTTTCTTCCTTTTTCTCTTTTCAATGCCATGACAATTTCTTTAAATGATATACTTTCTACTAACATCTTATTATATTCTCTTGCAATTTTTGGTAAAGAATGAGCATCTGAATTGGTTAAAAAAGTTTTTTCTTCTAATTCTGAAATCATATCTGCTAAATTAGTATCTGAACTTAATCCTAATTCTATCGCCAATACTTTTTCAAATTTCTCTTTGAATATATTTTTTAATCGATCGGTGCAATTTCCATAATAGCTTTTATGAGGAGTAAAAACATGTGCTGGTATCAAAATTCCATTATATTTTTCTACCATGTCAATCAATTCATATCCTGATAAATCTGTTCTTTGTGTACTTAACGTAATATTTTTCAAATGATGACTCAATTCTTCTGAAAATAATTTAATGTCTTTCAAATGAGGAAAAAAACACACATTATGAGCACTTCCACATTTTCCATTTCTTCCTTTTTCTGAAGTTTCTACTTCACTTCCTAATAAAATACATACTTTGTCTTTATAAATAATGCCACCATCTTCTAGCTCGTAAGCTTCTCCTGTTTTTAGAAATTTTTCTATATCTTCTATGACATATGGTGACGCACAGTCAATAATTCCTACTACATGAATTCCTTTTCTATCTGCACATTCTTTAGCAATATTAGCAAAATTCAAACTTCTTGCTGCTGTTATTTTAATTGGTTTTCCATTCTCACTTCTTCCTATGTGTACATGTAAATCAGCAAATATTTCATACATTTTTTCTTCTCCTTTTAATAAATATTGCCAAAAGGTAAATCCCTTTTGGCAATTATTCTGCATGACTTGTTTTTATTTTTGGATCATCTTGTATATGTGCCATAATTTTTTTCGTTGTTTCTTCACTAAATAATGGACGATTTGCTTTTTCGTCTTTATGAAACATCTCTTCTGCTAGTTCTTTATTTTGCTTTGCTATTAAATCATCAATTTTTGGTTCGAATTGATAGACTATTTCTTTAATAAATTGTGTCAAACTCTCTGTTTCATTGTATATTTTAACTAATCTTCTTAATGCTGTCATACTGACTATATCACTCATTTGAATGGTTTCTAAAAAATTGATAAATTCAATAAAAGTATGTAAATATCGATTATATTTTGATTTTAAATTTCTATGTTCAAGCAATACAATTGCTTCATCTGGCTTAAAACCTATTCGTTCTGGACGATCCAATAGCATTCCACCAAATTGATCCACTAATTCTAAAATATCACTCTCTTTTTCACGTGGATTACTATTACTATATCGATTAATTTCTTCACATACTTTACAAAATCTTTTTCCAAATCCTATCTTACTTAAATACTCTGCCCCTTCTTTTGCGTAACTATGGATTTTTTCGATTTCTTGTGCATTATCAACTTTTTTACAGTTACACAATAAACATGCTGTTAATACAAAGTTTTTATCTACATCGATTTTTGAATAATCTAAAAATAATCTTGCAATTTCTGCTTTAAATATAATCGACTTATCAAAAAATATTTTAGATTTTTTGGATAAATAATAAGTTATTTCCATTTTTGCATCTAATTTTTCTTCTTCTAATATATATTCTGCAAAGGTATTCATTTATCTCCTCCTCCACATTTTTATTATACTGGAATTGACAAAATATTTCAATGTTTTTTATCGATGTAACAAAAATGTAATATTTATTATAAGGTATTGATTGCTTTCCTAGCTAATTCGTCACATCGATTGTTGAATTCATTATCACTATGTCCTTTTACTTTGTGAAAAGTTACTTTATGTGTTTTGGTTAATCCATATAATTCTTTCCAAAGTTCTTGATTTTTTACAGGATCTTTCCCTGCTGTCTTCCAATTGTTCTTTACCCAGTTGTAAATCCAACCTTGTTCAAAAGCATTTACTACATAAGCACTATCACTGTATAAGTCTACTTCACAAGAATATTTTAAAAGTTTTAATCCTTCAATAACAGCTGTAAGTTCCATCACATTATTCGTAGTCTCCTTTTTACTACCAGAAATTTCTTTCTTGTTTTCCTTATACATTAAAATACTTCCCCATCCACCTGGTCCTGGATTTCCTGAACAAGCACCATCGGTATAAATCACAACTTTTTCCATAAATTTATCCTTTCTATTTGTATTTTTGATCTTTTTATGATAGTATTATATCATAATTTAAAATAAATTAACAATAACATTAAAGAGGTAAATTTTATGGGGAAAGTTTTAGGAATTGTTGCTGAGTATAATCCTTTTCATAATGGTCATTTATACCATTTGGAAAAAGCAAAAAAAGATACTGGTTCAAGTTATACAGTTGCCATTATGGGTGGGAACTTTACACAACGTGGTAGTGCTTCCCTCATTGATAAATGGTCAAAAGCACAAGTAGCTATTCAAAATGGAATTGATTTGGTAATTGAACTTCCTGTTTTATATGCTACCTCTAGTGCTGAAAACTTTGCTGAAGGTGCCATTAAAATTTTAGATTCGCTAATTGTAGTTGATTATATTTCATTTGGCACAGAAACCTCTGATGTTGAAATTTTAGATAAATGTGCTGATATTTTATACCATGAACCTAAAAAGTATAAAACTTTGTTATCTCACGAATTATCAAAAGGGCTTTCTTTTCCCAAAGCACGTGAAAATGCTTTGATGATGTATTTAAACGATATTCGAAAATTCGCTAATGTTCTTTCTTCTCCTAACAATATTTTAGGAATTGAATATTTAAAGGCTTTAAAAAAATTGAAAAGCAATATCGAACCTCATAGTATTCCTAGATATGAAGTTGGTTATCATGATTTAAATTATACAGAAAATACTGCTAGCAGTACCGCCATTCGAAACATGATTAAAAATAATGGTTTTAATGCTTTATCAAATCTTATGCCAGCTTCTAGTTATTCTATCTTAATGAGCAATATGAAATCTGGGCATATTGTTTCTGATATTTCTGTTTTTGAAAAAGAAATTATTTACCGTTTACGAACTATGACAACTTCTCAAATTGCTGAATTGCCAGATGTTTCCGAAGGATTGGAGTTCGCTATTAAAAATGCAGCAAATTCCTGTAATTCTTTTTCTGAGTTTATTAATATTATTAAGTCAAAACGTTATACTACTACTCGTATTCAACGAATTTTGTTATATGCCTTATTAGGCATCACCAAAAAAGAAATCGCTCTTTCTAAAAAAACACAACCTTATGTGAGAGTTTTAGGTCTAAATAAACGTGGAAAATTCTTGATTTCTGAAATTGCTAAGGCCAATCCTAAATTGGATATTATTACTTCTGTAAAACGTTTTACAGAAAGTAATTCAAATAAAAGTTTACAACTTATGCTAGATAAAGATATAGATGCTACCAATATTTATACAATTGGTTATGAAGAAGATTCTTGGAGCAATTTAGATTTTACACATAAAATTATAACTTTATAAACGCCAAAGGCACTGTGATTTTACTCACTGTGCCTTTGGTTTGAAACGGTCAATCGTTTTTGTCTTAGTCTTCTTTCAGCTGTTCTTCCTCAGTAACTTCTTCCGAAGTCTCTTCGGGAGCTTCTTCTTCTTTGTTTTCCAATTCATCTCCCTGGAAGTTTTTTTCTGAATCTTCGTCAGGCTCTCTTACGAATTCACCTTTTATGCATTCTCTTATAAAAGGTTTTTGATCTTTCCCTGCCGAACTTACCTCTTCTGCGATTAGGTTTGGATTTTCTACCTCGAAAGTTTCCTTTTCAGAAATATTTTCAAGATCTCTTTCCAATCCTTCTTCCGCTTTCTCGCTCTCTCTGTGCGTAAACTCGCATCCTGCCTTCTTTCTGATCCACTTCTCATTCTCAGTTGTAGCTGCACAGACAAGATTGATCACTGCTCCCATCGCTTCTACTACTGAGAGTGCTCCTGAGAAAACATCTCCCTCCATGGCTCTTAATACAGAAAGAGCAAAAGATACAGCCAACGCCATTGTGATACAAAATGTTACTCCATACGTCCGTTTCATAATGAAACCTCCTTAAATAAATGAATGTTTTTTCCTTGTATTAAAACAAGGATTCCTACTTACAGCTTATCGCTGACTGTATTATTATACTACATTTTACATAAAATTGCAAATTTAACACTTTTGTATGATAAAATTAGCCCAAACCGTATTAGTAGCCTCTCTTTTGGTACTTGGTAATGTCTCAAAATAATCAATCATTTTTACTTTCATGTTTAAATCATTTAATATTTCTTCCATCTTTTCTTTTGTTACATAATTATAATATTTTCCCTCTTTTATTTCATATCCTGTACCAATTTTAAATGAAGTATAAATAATTCCATTTCCCTTTATTGCTCTTACCATTTTTTCCAAAATATTGGGCAACTTATCCTTTTCTACATGTAAAATAGAAGAACATGCCCATATGGCATCATATTTCTCCACTTCTTCTAACTCATCAAATTTCATACACTTTACTTCTTGTTTTATATATTCACTCGCTAATTTACACATTTCAGTTGAACCATCTATTGCTTTTATTTTATATCCTTGTTCTATAAAATATTTACTATCTCTTCCTGACCCACATCCAAAATCTAAAATGTAAGCCCCTTTTGGTATTGATTTTAAAAATCGATCATAATTTTCTTGAATTTTCCCTATTATTGTTTGCTCACAATATTGTTTGGCATTTTTATTATAATATTCTAATGTGTTATAAATCTCTTCCATTTTTCATACTCCTTTTTCTCCATTATACCATAAAAAAATATAAATCAACCTTATTTTTTTATTTAAGTGTATAAATTTCATATATCGACCCCATTGATTATCCCATCATTTGCATTTTATGTAAAATTATGATACAATAAATGTATAACTTATTATAGAGGAGGATTTCTACATGAAACTGATTTTTAATTGCACAGCTCGTTATGGTTTTGATCATGATTGTAAAGAATCTGATTGTCATCTTTGTAAAACATGTCTCAGCTGCCATTACAGCAACAACAATGTGATGTGGGCTCCAGAAAAAGCAGAAAAATGCGACAAATGCCAACATCGTTGTCCATCCTGTGGGGGCACTTGCTCGAAATGCAATTTGCCCTGTGATAATCGGCAAGATATTTGTTACAATTCTTCACGTCCTGTTTTTAATCCTCTCTTACGCTAATGTAATAACGTTGGTCATATCTATTAGCCCCACTCTCGAAAGAGTTTGGGGCTTATTCTTTTTTGCCATCTAACCAACTACTCTTTGCAGTTATTGAGTTATTCTGGTAATCAAACATATAAAATTTCTAATATTTGAGGTTCTAATGGTGTAGATGAGTAAATTGGTTATTTTGTAAGTACCTGTGCTGTAAGTATTTCGACTATTATCTATATTTTTTTAATGGAATTGAAAATTAATTTTAATGGAATAAGCCAAAATATTCTATGATAAATTATGATATTTTAAGATAGGCAAAAAAATAAATACTACCTTTAAAAGATAGCATTTGCAACACTTTAAAATAAATTAAGATATTGTATGATAATTTACAATATCTTAAAAAAATTATAAAATTTGGTGCAGATGGCCGGAATCGAACCGGCACGGTTTATTCAACCGCAGGATTTTAAGGGGTTAAAGTTCATTTATAGATACTTTTAACTATTACTTTTTATTAATAGTTAAAGATACTCCCAATTATATTAAAATCAATACTTTCATTCATTTTTTATTTAAAAGTTCAAAAATATTTATTTTTCAAAAAAATTTCAAAAATAAAATGATTTGTATACAAATTGTATACTGAATTTTAAAATCAAAAGCCATTTCCTTTAACATGAAAATCAAAATTGAAAGGATGATTTATGTATGAAAATTGAATACAACAAACAAGGAGAGTATTATTTTCCAAATTTAGTACCATCAGAAAAATTAAAAAATTTTGAACTTGGAAGATTTGGAAGAATGAGATTAAAATTTTTAAAAAAGCATAAAAAATCAGAATATATTATCTTATTTATGGACAATAAATTGCAAGAACATTTATTAGAAATTGATAAAACTGCTAATGATAGGTTTGAATTTTTAATGAAACAATTAGCTAAAAAAGAAAATATTACAGAAGAATTAAAAGCAACTAATCAATTAAAATGGGTTAGACTTATGAATAATATTAAAAACTCTGCTGATGAAATAATACTAAAAGAATTAATTTATGTGTAGAAAAGAGGTAAAAAATGATGGAAGAAACAAGATTATTTGATATAAATTCTATTGAACTAAATGAGTTATTTGATAGTGTAAGAATGGAGTTGAAAAACAAGAATGATGATTATAAAAAGCTAAAAAAACAATACCATGATATTATGGATAGATTTCCTAATTTACAATTAATTTTTGAAGATGATGAAATATTTGAACTGAATAAAGAAGAATGTAAAATGCTTCAAAAAATTATTCAATTAGGATTAAAAATTGATGAACTAGAAGAATATTCTATTTTCTTTTTAGGTGGTAAAGAAGCATATTTTTACTTTAAGAAAATGGGGATTCTAAAAGAATAACAAAAAATATTGTCCTAGCAAGCACTGCATTTGTTATCCCGCAAATGCAACTTGCTGTCCCAGCAAGCAATGAATTTGTATTCCCGCACAAATTCAAAATAAATGGGGACACCCCAATTCCCATTTTAAATTATATTAAGAAAAGAGGTGTTATAATTGAGAGAAAGAGATATTAAAAAAGTCTTTTATTTTAATGAAAAAGAAAATCAAAGATTTAAGAAAAATGTTTTAAAATCAAATTTATCAGGAAGTAGTTATCTTAGAAGTCTTATTACAAATTATCAGCCTAAAGACGCTCCATCTGATACAATTCTTTTACCAATAATAGATGAACTAAAATCTGTTGGAAAAACTCTAAATGAAATTGCAAGAATTGCAAATAGATTTGACTTTATAAATACTAAATATGCTAATAGAGTAATTGAGAGAATAGATTTTATTAGTGATAAAATAAGAGAAAATTTAATAACTTCAAGATAGAATATAACAATCCTATACATATTGCATTTTAAATGTATAGGATTGTAAAATTATTTTATAAAATATACAAACTTTTGTTTACTTATGATTTATAATATGTTATACTTTGAAAAGCGAGGTGATGATTTATGAATGATGAAATTCACAATAATATCGAAGAGACAGAAATTTTATTAAATAGTATCAATAATTCTGATGCTATTCAGTTTTCAGAATGGACTAAAGAAAAAGCTAATTTAAGATATAATGGAAAACTTCCTAAATTTCCAATATATAATAATTTTATTTACTGGTGTAATCTTGGAATAAACATTGGAAGTGAGCAAAATAAATTAAGACCTGTCTTAATATTAAGAACTTCCAAGAATTCCACTATCTGTACTATTCTTCCACTAACAACTAAAAGATTACAAGATGGTTTTTGGTTTCATATTGATTTAGAAGAAGTTGATTCTACTGTTTTAGTTGAGCAATTAAAGGTTGTTAGTAAAATAAGAATTACAGATCCATATAGAAAAAAAGGACAATTAGTTACTATCTCAGCAAATGACTGGA
>CASAUJ010000042.1 GCA_949118805.1 uncultured Clostridia bacterium
GACAAATATTGTTGTAACATCTTACCCAGCACCATAAAGGATATTTAATATGAGTCGGATTTTTAAATCTATCATTCATTTTTTCTAAAACCCAAGAATAAGTGGCACCAACTTTTTCTAGATTTATTTTAGATTCATCACATTCCAGATAGCCTTTATTTACTAAATCTTTTAATGCTTCCATCGATTGAAATGTTACTAATTTCATTTATTCTTTTCTTCTTTCTAATTATTAAAATATGTAAAAACTTTTTTTATTTAAGTTTTCTTTATTTGTAAAGATTGAAAGGATTTTTGCAAAAATCTGATTGATAAAAAATACTCTTGTACAGTTTTTGCTAACTCTTAAAACATCTATCATCGTTTTACTGAATGGAAAAATCAAAACGCTTTATTAAATTTTCTATTTCTTTATTTTTTAATAATCATAATCCCAAAGACTTAGTTTGCCATTTATTTCAATTGGATCTATTTTTTCAACATTTTCTAATTGGAAGCCATACCCGTCCCAATCATCTTTATTAATTAATCCTTTATATACAATAGGATCTTTTTCTATTAATATACTTCTTAAATGGTCATCCACTTTCACGCAATTTGTTATTGTTGCTTTGGCAATAATTTGTCCTGTAGGATAATCTAAGTGCAAATGTTTGAATCTTTCTAGCGCTTTTTTATCGATGCTTTTACCAGCGTGTATTAAAATCTCGCCTCGATATTTAGTTTTCCAAGTTCTAAATTCATATTTTTTATAGCCTTCTAAAATTAATGTTGCCCAAGGTTGTTTTATTGTAATTACTTTCATCTTATCCTCCACAAATTAACAATCATTTTGTAATTAGCTTTATTTTTTACGGTGTTAATGTTATTAATGATTTATCTATTCTTTTTTAGAAAAAGACTTCATGATGTTTTTTTTCGTCTTGGGGTAATCCTAATTTTAAGCAAAGTTTTGGACTAGCTACAATTTGAGAGTCCACTACATATCTAGGAACAAATAAGTATTTTTCTCTTCCAAATTTTTGGTGAAATTTACCAATAGGATATTCATACATAGACATTGGTATAATATTGATAGCATCTGGATTTTCTGCTATAAATTCATAACAACTATCATCAACAAATTCAAATTCGGCAATTATAAGAGCTCCTTTATTTAGATAGTGATTTGCTTGTTTTTTCACTTCGTTTTTTTCGGCATACATACAATTTATTTTGGAAAAATTTTTCTCTAATTTAGGAATCAATTCTAAATTATAATGATAATCTTGAAATTCTTTAGAGTAATGTTGAGATTTTTCAAACAAGATTGCTTCTAATTCTACATCTTCGTTTTCACAAAGTTTTTCTAAGTATTTTATGTGTCTCCAAGGTCTGGCTGACATTAAAACTATTTTTTTCATAATTCTTTCTCCTAACATTTTACTGTCGTCTCCCTTTGTTATTCCTTACTTGTTATTGGTTTTTTATTTTACCAAATTTTGAAAACGGATATAAGATAAAATTGGTTGTGCCTTCAATTTGCTCTTTTTTAATTGGACCTATTTTTCGACTATCTAACGATACTAAACGATTATCTCCCATAAGAAAATATTCATTTTCTGCCAAAGTTATTTTTGGAAAGTCTTCTGTTTCTCCAAAAGCAAAAGTGTCTTCAATCACTTCATCGTTTAAATAAATTTCTCCATTTCGGCACTCAATACTCTCTCCTGGAAAAGCATATAATCTTTTGATTAAGGTATCTTCTTTTGTCTTAGCTACGACGATATCATACCTTTCTAAATTTCCTAATTTCCATAGTAACATTATTTCTTTTCCATCTAAAGTATTGTACATACTAGAGCCATTTACTTTAATTGGAGTTATAATAAAACTACGAACAAATATTACTACAATTAAAATAATAGCATAAGGAAGTAAGTCTTTTATCCATTTCATAATTATCCTCTTTTCAATGATATTATAACTTATTTTTGTTAGTTTGACAAAGTTCTTCATTTAAAAAAATTAGGATTTCTTTTCCTAATTTCTTTCTTTAACTTTGTATTCTTTACGCATTCCTTTAATGAAGTTAAGTTTAGCACGACGAACCATACCTTTTTTCACAACAACAATAGAATCAATGGTTGGAGCATTTACTGGAAATACTCTTGTTACACCAATGCCTCCACTTTTCTTACGAACAGTAAATGTTTCTGAAATGCTTCCGCCTTTTTTGGCAATTACTAAACCTTCAAAGGCTTGGATTCTTTCTTTTTTTCCTTCTTTTACCCATACATTTACACGTACTGTGTCCCCTACACGAAATTCAGGAACATCTGGGCGAATATGCTTTTTGTTAATTTTGTCTACGAGATTAGTCATTTAATCATTTCCTTTCTTTATTTTCTCTATAATCATGAAACTCATTTCAGCGGATTAAAGATTTAAAAAGCTATTTTAGTATAACATAAAATGTTTTTTCTTGACAACACTTTTTTATTGTTATCGTCCTCTACCTTTTTCTTCTTGGTAATCCATTGCTGTATTCATTTGTTCCATCATAATATTTGTTCTAATTTCTAATAGTTTTTGTCTTAATTTGTTATCTAATAACCAACATTTTTTCAGTAATTGATCTAATTCTTTCTTTTGTAAATCTTTTTCATATTTTCGTTCTAACATACTTGCTGTTTTCGTTACTTCATTTAAAGCTATGACACAATCTGAGGCAGTAGAACTGCTTGATTCAGTTACATCAAATACCATCGCTACCAATTTACGAAAAGCTCGATTAAATTGTTTTTGAATCATTTCTTTTTTGATTTGGTCTTCGACAATTGTTACTTCGGATACGTCTATTAAAGAGGGATGTTTTTTTAATTTAGGTTTTAGTTGTAATCCTTCCAAAGGGTTCGGCGGATTTTTGATTTTCTTTTTTTTCTTATCTTTTTGTAATGAAAAGTTACTCATTTTCATCTCTCCTTAAAAGGTCTTCACGCCTCTTTTTTGTTCTTTCTTCTTGCATTTGTTTTCGCCATAGTGCTATTTTGGCATGGTCTCCACTGATTAAAACATCGGGAACTTTTTGACCTCGATATTCATATGGCTTGGTATATGTAGGATAGTCTAAAAGATTATTTTGAAAAGATTCATTTTTATAAGACTCTTCTTTTATTACCCCATCAATTAAACGAATCACACTATCTGATATAACCATGGCAGGCAATTCACCACCAGTTAAAACATAATCCCCGATAGATAATTCTTCATCGACATAATCACGAATTCGTTCATCAAATCCTTCATAATGTCCACAAACTAGGATAATATGAGTCTCTTTTTTTAAACTTTCTGCTTTTTTTTGGGTAAAAGGTTTTCCTTGAGGACACATTAATATTACTTTAGAATTCTTTTTTTTCACAGATTCTATAGCATCTATCAAAGGCTCACATCTTAAAACCATTCCACCACCACCACCATATGGTGTATCATCCACTTGTTGATTGGAAAGCTTTGAAAAATCACGAAAATTAATTAAATTAATCTGAACTAATTCTTTTTGAATTGCTCGGTGAACGATAGATTCTTTTAAAAAACCATCAAACATTCCTGGAAATAATGTTAATATATCAATTTTCATATAATCAACCCTTGAATATTTTGCCCTACTATTCTCTTTTTTTCTATATTTACTTCTTTAATAAAAAATTCATTTTTAGGAATATAAAAAATTTTTCCATCTAGTGTTTGGGCTTTTAATAAAATATTGGCTTTATTATACACAATTTCTTCTACTTGTCCAATTATTTTATCATTAAAGACAATTTGACAATTAAGTAATTCTTCTAAAACATAGTCATGTTTTGATAAATTAAGATCCTCTTTTTTAATATACACTTTGTGATTTAGGTATTTTAAAACTTCATTTATATTGGTATAACCTTTCAAAGTAATCATATCAAAATTCTTATGAGTTCGATATGTCTCTATCGTTTCAGATAATTTTTCTACTCCGATAAAAATTGGAAAACCTTCTTTAAAAACTAGCTCTTTTTTGTCAAAGTCGCTCATCATACGTAGTTCTCCTTTTATGCCATGGGTATTGACAATTTTCCCAAGATATAAATATTCTTTCATGAAATCCCCTCTTTTTTGTGCATCTCATAAAAAATAATACTTGCGCAAACACCAGCGTTTAAACTTTCGCATTGATTCATCATAGGAATGTAGATTAATTTATCACAATCTTGTTGTAAAGCAGGATTCATTCCTCTACCTTCATTGCCTATGATGATAGCACTTTTTGATGAAAAAGATATGTCTTTTAAACTTTGACCATTTTGAACATTAGTTCCATAGATACAGTAACCTTGTTGTTTTAATGTTTTACAATACTCAGCAATATTTCCTCTTAATATATTTAGGTGGAATATCATTCCTTCACTAGCACGCAAGACTTTTTCGTTGTACATATCCACTGTATTGTCACTTAAAATTATGGTATCAATTTGAAAGGCAACCGCACTTCTTATGATAGTACCTAAATTTCCAGGGTCTTGAATATCATCTAATAAACAAACGTTACCATTGATGTTCTTTTTTATAGCTTTTTTACAAATTGCAATTACTTTTGGGATGCTCTGCTGTTTTGAAAGTTTTTTCATAATATTTTCTGTTACTTCATAATATGGGATATTTTCTTCTTTAAATTCTTCTGTCAACGCAATAATTTCTAAGACTTGTTGCGTTTTTAGGGCTTCTTTGAGTAAATGATCTCCTTCAATGATAAAATGAGAGGTTTGATCACGATATTTTTTTTCTTTTAATTTATTCCATTCTTTTACTTTAGCATTTTGTATTGATTCTATTTTCATACTAGCCTCTCAATCTTTTTCGTGCTTCTTTATATTTAGGATAATATTCTTCTACATGTCTCCAAAAAGCTGGACTATGATTTGCCTCATAAAAATGACATAGTTCATGAATAATAACATAATCTAATAAATCTAATTCTTTTTTTAGTAATTCACTATTTAATGTAATGGTATTGTTTCCACGATTATTCACGCCCCAACGCGTTTTCATATTTCTAATTTTTAAAGTAAATCTCGGAATATTAGGAAAATAAGGAATAATGCGGTCTATTTCATTTTGAAAAATACGAACACACTCTGCTTGATAAAATTTTGCTAATACTTTTTCGTCTTTTGCCATAATTTTATTTTCATCAAAATATGGTTTTGTAGTGACTTTATCAAAGCAAAACTCATAAGGTATTCCTAAATAATAAAAATAATTATTTTGCTCTTGTTCACGCTTTTTTTGACTCTGCATTTTTAATAATTGCTTTTCATTATTAGATAAAATTTTTTTAATTTCGGTAAGGGTAACCCACTTGTTACAAGTAATAATTAAAGTATTGACGTTTGCAAATCGCATGTATAAGTTCTTGTTATTTTTTTTTATAATCTGTAATTCAATGGGGACGCCATTTAAAAGATATTCCATAAAACCACCATATTTTTATTTTAGCATAAAGTGAAGTTTAAAAAAAGAAGCCTATTTGGGGGCTTTTTCTTTAGAATCTCTTTTTTTTGGAGTTTTCTTTACGGCCTTCGTATCTTTTTTAGATAATAGATCACGAATTTCTTCTAATAATATTACTTCTTCTTTTTTAATTGGAGGTTTCGGTGCTTCTTCTTTCATTTCTTTTTTTCCGACAGACATCAATTTGTTTAAAACTTTAATTAGTATAAATATGCAAAAAGCAAGAATTAAAAAGTCTATGATACTTTGGATAAATAACCCATAATTTATGGTAGCATCTTTTATATTAATGGAAAGACCACTAAAGTCGATTCCTCCTAAAAAAATTCCTAGAATGGGGGTCAAGATATTATTTACTAGAGAGGTTACGATGCTAGAAAAAGCTCCTCCAACAATAACTCCAACCGCAAGGTCCATTACATTTCCTCGTTTAATAAACTCTTTAAATTCTTTTATCATAAAAACTCACCTACATTTATTTTATCTCACAGAAATTATTTCTACAAGAAAAATCGTTTTAGAAGCCATGACCGCCACCACCGCCACCGCCAAAGCCAGCACCGCCTGAAAATCCGCCTCCACCACCTGACACAGAATTTCTAGAATTTGCAATTGCACTAGCGTTTACACTCGATGATATTGAGTGACTAATCGATGAGTTCACGGAATTATAAATATAGAAGTCAAGAGGATCCCAGCCATTTAATCTTTCGATTCCTTCCATATCTTGGAATTCAGACATTTTTACATTCATACTTTTTCCAACGGTTTCAGCTAAGCCAAATACAGTTGCATAAACTAAATATTTTTCCCACAAAACAATTTCAGGTAGTTCTTTTATCTTAAACGAACCAAAATCTTTTAAAAAGTTTTTAAAAGCTTTCCACTTTAAATAATCTTCATTGCCTTTTTTTGTTCGTTTTTTTATACATATCGTATAAATTAGAAAAAGTAAACCAACTGGAAAAAGAAAATAACTAGGTAAAAAATTGACATGATAATATAGAATTACCATAAAGATTAAAATAGTTACAAGTAAAAGCAGAATGCCCAAGACCACTGGAATGCCATTGGTTTCATAAAAACATTCTCGTTCAGCATCTTTGACAACACAATTTTTCCACTCTGTATAACTTTTTGAAAATTTCTCACAAGTTCTGGTGGAAGAGGCATATTTTTCTAAATCTTTCGTTGAAAATTGATTATTTTTCCCTACTTTTTCAAATAAAAAATCTAAAAGTATTTGTTCCGTGTTTGTAACATTTTCATTATTTAATAAAGTAAAAAGATATTTCTTTTTTGAACTATTGTCTTTTAATTCTTCGGCTTTGATATTTTTTTTATAAATTAAATTCATGATAGATGCACTCATTGCATTTGGTCCAATATTTTTATTCATTAAATAATCAATTACTTCTACATTATAGTTTCCTGTAAATTCACGATAATATTTAGAATTAAAATCACTTTTGTATTCTTTATCATATTTTATATAAATAAAAATCCATAAAAATATTAAAGCAATATAATAAAAGATAGTCAATCCTTTGGCAAAGTTTACTACTTTTCTCATTAATTCTCTTTTACGATTGGCACTTTCAATTAGTTCTTCTTCTATTTTCCAAATATCTTGAAATGCGTCAGACTCAGAATTTCTTAAACGTTCTGGAGATGTAATTAATTCTTTTGGAAAAACGATTCGAGCGTCAATAACAGATTTTTGATCTAAAGATTTCATTTGAGCAAGAATAGTTTGATTATCGATTCGATTTGATTCACCAGTTAAATCTCCATGAAACCAAAAATATATATTCTCATCACTATTAAAAGGTGTATGAACTTTAATTTGTAAATTATTAATTTGATCCGTAAAGCCATTTCCGATAAATGTCCAATATAACTCTGCTATATCATTATGTATGACAACAGCTTTATCGATTGTATAAGAAATTAAGAAAGCAATGGATTCATCATCAGCACTTTGATACATTTTATAACTATGTATATTATTGTCTTTGCGGTAGATATAATTTCCGTTGGAAGCGTTTTTTTCACTCACAACTTTCGTTAATGTTTTAAAGTCCTTATTAAAAGTATCAAAATTAATTTCTTCTTTTGTGACATTTCTAGTTTTTAAAATTACATTCTTAATTCCTTCTGCATTATAAATTGCACTATTCGCATAATTAATATTCCCTGGCTCATAATTATCTAATTTCGTATTTTTATATTGTAATTCTCGAACATAACCATTAAAGTTACCATCTAGAACAATCAATTCTTGAACGGATAAATCGCCATTCGACTCAATTGTTGCATCAATTAAAAAATTGGTAATATCATAGTTGATGGAAGATGCTTCTACACAAAGAGGGAATAATATCAATAACATTCCCCATAATATTTTTCTCATAACTTTATTCCCCTTAAAAAATATAAGCTTACAATTTTTGTAAGCTTAAAATTCAACTTTTACATTTTCTCTTTCTTTTGAACTTGCTTCAAAGAAAGTTTCGCTTTTAAAATGAAATAAGGCTGCTACAATATTACTTGGAAAAAGTTCAATTTTATTGTTGTAATTTAAAACTGTATCATTATAAAATTGTCTTGAACTAGCTATTTTATTTTCAGTTTCTTTTAATTCATCTTGTAATTTTATAAAATTTTCATTTGCTTTTAATTCAGGATAACTTTCTGTTAAAGCAAATAATTTTGAAATAGCATTTGTTAATTCACCATCGGCTTTTATTTCATCTTCTTTTGTTGAAGCGCTCATAAAAGTATTTCTTGCTTTAATAACATTTTCTAATGTTTCACTTTCGTGTTTGGCATAGCCTTTTACAGTATTTACTACATTTGGAATTAAATCAAAACGTCTTTTTAATTGAACATCGATTTGAGCCCATTGATCTCTAACGCGATTTCTTAATACCACTAAACGATTATAAGTAGATATTATAAATAGAATAATAATTAGCACGAAAGCTATAATACCAATAATCCACCACATACATATTCCTCCTTATATTTATTATATTATCATATTATTCCTTATACTTCTATCCTTTTTTTACTTCAATGACTGGACGAATCGTAAAGGTTTCAGTAGTTGATTTGACATTTCTTTTGATATCGTACACATAACTTTGACCATTGGTTTTATTTTGAAGAGATAAACTCCAAGCTTCTGGTGCTAGATATCCACCATTATTCAAAACCCAAGAACTTTGACCAAGATTGGCTTCTTCAATTGTTGCTAAGCGAATATATCCTTCATTCATTTGAACTTTATCAGAAAAAGTCATTTTTATGATATTTTCTTTACTACAAACTTTTTTTGAGGTATTTTGATCATATTGTAAACGACAGGCTTTTTGTAAATTAACATTGTTTTCAAACCATTGCTCTACTACTTTTTTGCCAATACTTCGGTCCCATGTGTAATATTCATAGTTTGAAGCGGATTGATAAAAGCAAAAGCTTGAATGATACTTATTCATACACATTCTAATTTTGCAACTTGAATCATTACAGGCACCATTAAAATAATCATTATTATTAACATCTATTCCTAAAGATGAGGTAATCTCTTCCTTATTTAGAGCTCTTTTTAAAATAAGTACTACTGAATTTGATTTGTTTTCAATAACTAGCCATGAATCGCCTACAAAATTCACTTCATCTCCCCTTTTATAATCAACTAATGTTATAGGGTTTTTGTTTGGTAAAGATGTAATAATAAACTCTTCTTCCTCATTTAGAGTTTTTTTAATATCTTCTTTTATCGATTGAAGCATTTGTCTGGTTTCCGCATTTTTCACTGAGCTTGATAACATTATCATTAAAAAGACTAAAAAGAAGGAGTATATTAAAGAAACTGCAATCAATCCATTTTTCTTTTTCATGATACGCCTCCTTATTCTTTTTTATTATATCTTTCTTTTTATAAATCTTCAAGTTTAGTGACAAACATTTCCACTGCTTAACCGTGCTAATGATGAACCAATTGCCCTTCCTACTTCTAAAATAGATTCAATACATCGTGCAATCGCATTCAAAAAAGTAGCAGTAAGTAAATTCGCTCCACCATATATGTTTAATAATTCTTCTTTCTTTAGGTTATTCATTGCATTTTAGTGGTCGTGTGAATCCGTCAATAATACCAGCAACTAGTGTAATTAAAGCAATAATTCCTAACACTAGAAGACCACTACCTCCTCCCCCATAAATTTCTATTAATTCTTCTTTTTTTAAATTCATAGTTTCTCCTTTTTCAACCAACGAAAAATTTTTAGGATTATTCTTTCTTTTTTATCTAATAATTTTATTTGAATGACTTGATTATTCAAATAAGTATTTGGGGAATATAATTCGACTTTTTGAAAATTTTGATTTGTTTGATTATCGTAGAGAATTTCACTCATATTTAGAATTTGAAAAGGAAATCTTTGTTTTTCTATTTCTATTTCTTTCATATTTAGCAAGTCGTTTATATTATTTAAATTATAATTAATTATTAAAACACTATTTTCTTTTTGATATACTGCATAGATAGGAGACGTTAATTGTATTTCTAAGATACAACTTAAAAAGAACAAAATTGACAAACAAAAACTTAACAATAAAGGAAGAATACTTGTTTTTTCTAATTCTTCTTGAAAACAAATTTTGTTAAGATATAGAGACTCGTTCATTTGTTACCTCCAATTTGATTATTTCGTCAAATAATGCTTTGTAATTTTTATGACTAATATAAATAAGCGTTTTTTTCTTTAAAAAGACTCGCATATTTTTAATAATTTCTTTTTCCATTTTTTCACTTATTTCGCTTAAAGATTCATCAAAGAGAAAAATGGTAGCTTCTGAATATAATACTCTTGCTAACATAATTCGTTGTTTTTCTCCGCCTGAGAGATTGTTTTCTTCATTTGAAATAGTGGTTTCATAACGCAAAGGCTTTTTATTTACAATCTCTTCTAGATGGCAAATTTCACACACTTCTTGAAAACGTTCAGGATTATAATTTCGTCCAAGAAGAATGTTATCTTTAATTGTGCCTAAAATTAATTTACTTCGTTGATTTAAATAAATAATTGATTTTCGTAAGCTTGCGCCATCAATATCAGAAAGATTTATCTTGCCTATTTTTATTGCGCCATTTGTGGGTTCATAAGTTTTCATTAACAGCTCACAAATTGTACTTTTTCCACAACCACTTGGTCCAAAAAGCTGGATATGTTCTTGGGCATGAATTCTAAAACTCAAATTTTTTAAAACATATTGAAATTGATTATAAGAAAAATCAACATTGGAAAACATGATATCTTCTTGTTTCAAAGAAATTGATGAGGTTGTTACTTCTTCTGAAATCGTTAAAAATTCTGCTTCTTTCTTTAAAAAATTCTTTAAATACTTTTCTTTTGGAATAAGACTTATCATCGTTTCTAAAGCGTTTAGTAAATTCATTCCTATCGTCTCAATTAAAATAAAATCAACAATTTGGAGATATCCTTGAAATAACATATAGATCCCTAAACTTAAAAACGAAAAGTTTATTATTTCTTTAAAACTATTTTGAATAAAAAATAATGTTTGATAAAATTTATTTTTCTTTTCATCACTACGTAAAAATTGGATTAAGTTTCTTTCACTATTTTCTTTTAGCTTTTCTTTTAAATTTAAATAATGATATAACTCAAGACAAGAAAACATTTCTAATAATTTATTTTGATAATTATTTTTAATGGTCAAGGATTCTTTTTCTAATTTATAAATTTGATTTTGAATTAAAATCTGAAAGCAAAGATATGTGAAAAAGATGAGAATAAAATAATGAAAGAAATGAGAATTTATTAAAAACAATAAACAAAAACTAGATAAAATACGTAAGTTAGAAAGCAAAAAATTTTTGCTAAAGTCTGTATAAATGTATTTTAAATCAAAATTTTCCCAAAATCGAGACAAATAATCGCTAAAATTTCTCGATTTATAAGATTTTAGAGGAAGATTAAATAAATGTTCTAAATAAGTTGTGGTATGAAGTAACGTAAGTAAACGATTTAATACCCTTGTTTTCTTGAGAGAACTTTTTTGGAGAACTATACTACTAATGCTGAAAAAGCCAAATAATAAACCAATCAAAAGAAGTTCAAACTTTCTAGATAAATATTGAAAGGCTATTTTTAAATAGAATGTAGAAAGGATACTCGTGATAAGAAAAAAGATTTCTATGATGAATAAATCATAAATTTTTTTCTTATTGGGGCCAAGGAAACTTATTAGCATACTAATAAAATTTTTTTCTTTTGTATCTATTTTGATTTTTTCTTTAGGATAAGCAATTAGTATTATCTCAGACCATATCCAAAAAAAATCAGTATCTGTCATCACTCGCTTTCCGATACTAGGATCCATAAGAATTACTTTGTCCTTACGTTTTTCATAAAGAACCATATAGTGATTTAAACCATTATCCAAAACGACATGAACAATTGCAGGTAATGGAAAATCAGATTTAAAAAAACTTTCTTTCTTGATTCTTGCTCCATAAGCATCAAAGCCATAATTTTTTAGTGCCTCTATCATATGGTAAGCACTCGTTCCTCGTTTCGATGTCAAAGTATCTTCTCTTATTTTTTCAAAAGGGACATAACCATCGTAATACTTAATCATCGACTCTAAACAACAGATTCCACAATCTTTTTCATCTTGCTGTTTTATAATAACTCTTTTTTGCATTTTAACCTTCCTCATTATTCTTATACAAGGCAAAACACATATTTCCTTTTAAAAAATTAAAAAAAATAGATTTCTCTATTTTTCAGACTGTTGACAAATAAGTTCAATAGTCTTTTCTTTTTAGAAAAAATATAT
>CASAUJ010000043.1 GCA_949118805.1 uncultured Clostridia bacterium
GAGTATAAAAAAGTGTCCTTATAAAAATTGTCCAAAAAAGTATTGACAATCCATATCATTATTTCATACAGGACTAATGTATTTCAATTTATGTTTTAATTCAAATAGAGCCCCAAAAATAAAATGTAATTTTTTACTCTACGAGATATAAAGAGCAAAAAAAGAAAAAGCACAGAAGTGTTTTATTTAGTATGGTAATTAAAAAAATATAGATGTAAAATTCTTTTTTACATCCATATTTTTATTTCATTTTATAAGATTTTAAAGATTCTTTTTTTCTTTTTTTTAAAAGTGTCGGGCAATAAGTCATAATTTTCTTACATTCTTTTCATCAGCTTAACATAACTTAATTATCTGATATTTTTTAAGAAATATTCACAATTCTTTTTTCTTATGATATAATGACTATACATTAATTAAAGGAGAAACTAGTATGAAAAACTTTTTTATTGTATTCCTTATGAAATTACTTTATTTAGGGTTAAAAATAGCAGGTAAAAATGGTCGGTAACTTTTTAGGGAAAATTGCTTATGATTGGAATCCGCATCTATTTCAATATTTTAAAATCAATTGTCCCCTTATTGCCGTTACTGCTACTAATGGAAAAACCATGACCAATAACGCCATTGGACATGTTTTTAAAACTGCTGGTAAAAAGGTAATTAGTAATTTAGAAGGAAATAATATGGATACCGGTATTTTATCTACCCTTTTAAAAAATTGCTCTCTTACTGGTAAGATAAAAGCTGATTTTGTCGTATTTGAAGTAGATGAAGGCTATGTACCAGTTATCTTTGAAGATTTAAAATTAGATACTTTAATTGTTCTTGACTTTTTCCGTGATCAGTTAGATCGAAATGGCGAAGTAGAATCCCTTATTTTGAGAATTCAAAACTTTTTAAAAACGTACACTGGAAATCTCTTGTTAAACAATGATGATCCAAATGTAGCAAGATTAGGAAAAGCGAATCCTGAAAATAAGTATATCCACTATTTTAGTGTAGAAAAATATAAATATGCCACAGAAGATATGAAAGAAGCTGGCGAAGGAAAATTCTGTCCTTTTTGTCATACTCGTATTCAATACGAATATTACCAATATTCTCATATTGGAAAATTTAAATGTCCAAATTGTGATTATGGAAATAACGAAATTTATCAATTGGCTACTCATATTGATTTAGAAAATAAAACTTTTATAATTGATAAAGAAACTTATCAAATTCAATTTAACAGTATCTATAACATTTATAATTTTGTAGCGGTTGTCAGTTGTGCTAAACTTTATCAAATTGATACAGAAATAATCAAAAAAGCTCTTTCTACTTTTGTTCTCAATAATGGTAGATTAGAAAATCTAATAATCAAGGGAATCCCTACCATTATTAATTTAGCCAAAAATCCAACTGGGGCTAATGTTAGTTTGAGAATTTTAAAAGAAGATGAATCAGAAAAAGAATTGCTATTTGTTTTAAATGATAATCTGGCAGACGGACGTGATGTATCTTGGATTTGGGATATTAATTTCGATGATTTAGGTCCTGTTACTAGAATTATTACCTCTGGTACCCGTGCTTATGATATGGCAATTCGTATTAAAACCGCTGGTTTTCCAATTGATAAAATAGAAGCTTATCTCGATTTACAACAAGCAGTAGAAAATTTATATCAAACCCATACCAAAAAATATGTCATCGCAAACTATACCGCTCTACAACCAACTAGAATTGAAATTTTAAAACAAAAAAAGGATGAGAAAAAATGAAAGAATTAAAAATATTATATTTATATCCTGATCTTTTAGAATTATATGGAGATTATGGAAATATTCAAGTTTTACGTTATCGATTAGAACAACGTGGAATGAAAGCTATCATTGAACCTTATTCCATTGGAGATTCTGCTCCCTATTTTAAAGATTACGATTTAGTTTTTGCTGGTGGTGGTGCAGATCAAGAACAAAGTATTTTAGCTCAAGATCTCGTTCAATATAAAACAGAAATTCAAGAAGCCATTACCAATGGTGTATTCTTTTTATTAATCTGTGGTGCCTATCAATTATTTGGAAAATACTATAAAGGCGTAGAAGGAAATATTATACCAGGTTTAGAAATTTTCGACTATTACACAGAAGCTATCGCCGATCGAAAAAAAAGATGTATTGGTAATATTATAATTGAAACAGAATTAAATGGTAAGAAAACAAAAGTAATCGGATTCGAAAATCATGGTGGACAAACCTTTGGCATAACCAATCCCTTTGGCACTGTTTTACTAGGAAATGGAAACCAGTTTTGTGATACGCAAGAAGGATTTTTTAAAGATAATGTGATTGCAACCTATTTACATGGTCCTTTGCTTTCCAAAAATCCCGAATTAGCTGATTATATTCTTCAAACTTGCCTTCATCGAAAATACCAAGAAGAAATTATTTTATCCCCTCTAAATGATAACTTCGAAAACAAATGCCGTGAGCAATTCATATAAAATGGGGTGATGTGAAATGGGATGTGCAATGGGGACGTTTCTTTTTTTACATCGATTTCAATAAAAAGCTGTTATTACAAATAATTATGAAATAACAGCTTTTCATCTTTTTATTTTATAGCCTATGTGAAAAAAGAAACGTCCCCATTGCACATCCCATTTCACATCGCTTCCCATTTCACATGTGCATCACTCTTTGTTTAATTTCTTTTGTCTTTCCCACATTCCAGAAATTTTCTCCTAAATAACCACAAGTTCTTCTTACTACTGTCATCTTAGTATGATCTTTATTTCCGCAATTTGGACATTCCCATTCGTTTTCTTTGTTAATTATTATTTCTCCATCAAATGAACATTCATGGCAGAAATCTGATTTTGTATTAAATTCAGCATATTGAATATTATCATAAATAAATTTTACAACTGCTTCTAATGCCTTTATATTTTTATTCATATTTGGTATTTCAATATAGGAAATAGCTCCTCCTGATGAAATTTTTTGAAATTCACTTTCAAAAGCTAATTTATTAAAAGCATCTATTTTTTCTCTTACATCTACATGATAAGAATTTGTATAATATCCCTTGTCTGTTATATCTTTAATTGTTCCAAATCTTTCTCGATCGATTCTCGCAAATTTATAACACAAACTTTCTGCTGGTGTTCCATATAATGCAAATCCAATATTGGTTTCTTTTTTCCATTGATCTGTTTTCATTCTTAAATGTTTCATTAATTTTTTAGCAAACTCATGCCCTTTCTCTGAAGTTTGTGACTCTCCTGTCATTAATTTAGTTACTTCATAAAGTCCAATATATCCTAATGAAATTGTAGAATATCCTCCATATAATAAGGAATCAATTGTTTCTCCCTTTTTTAAACGAGCAATGGCTCCATATTGCCAATGAATAGGACTAATGTCTGATTTAATTCCAAGTAAAGCATAATGTCTACACATTAAAGCTTCTTTGCATAATTCTAGTCTCTCCTCTAATTCCAGCCAAAACTTTTCTTCATCACCATCTGCTACAATTCCTATTTGTGGCAAATTAATACTAACGACACCTTGATTAAATCTTCCTTCAAATTGATAGTCTCCTTTTTCATTTTTCCAAGGAGATAAAAAGCTTCTACATCCCATTGGACTAAAAACATTTCCTTCATAATTTTCACGCATTTTCTTGGCAGATATATAATCTGGATACATTCTTTTTGCAGAACATTCCACTGCTAATTTTGTTAAATAATCATATTCTCCACCTGTCAAATTATTACATTCGTCTAATACATATACCAACTTTGGAAAAGCTGGTGTTACATATACTCCTTTTTCATTCTTGATTCCTTGCATTCTTTGCTTCAATACTTCTTCAATAATCATAGCGTTTTCCACACAATAAGGATCTTCTTTTTCTAAATGTAAAAACAAAGTTACAAAAGGAGATTGTCCATTGGTTGTCATTAAAGTATTAATTTGATATTGTATCGTTTGTACTCCTGCTTTTAATTCTGCTTGCAATCTATCTTGTACAATATTTTCTATCATTTCTTTTGATAATTTGCCTTCATATTTTTCTTGCATTTCTTTTTGAAATTTTTCATAACTTTTTCTTAAATACTTTCCTAAATGAATTAGATCAACAGACTGCCCTCCATATTGATTACTGGCTACTGCTGCAATAATTTGTGTTGTAATTGTACAAGCTACTTGAAAGCTTTTTGGAGTTTCCAGTAATTTTCCATTCATAACTGTTCCATGTTCTAGCATATCAGATATATTAATTAAGCAACAATTAAAAATTGGTTGCACAAAATAATCTGCATCATGAAAATGTAACACTCCTTCTTCATCTGCTTTTACAATTTTTTCTGGTAATAACAGTCTTTTGGTTAAATCTCTTGAAACTTCCCCTGCAATATAATCTCTTTGTGTAGAAGCTAACAAGGTATTTTTATTGGAATTTTCTTCTGCTAATTCTTTATTTTCATTTCGAATTAAACCAAGTATTGATTCATCTGTTGTATTTTGCTTTCTTACTAAGGCTCTTGTATAACGATATACAATATATTTTTTCGATAATTCATATTTCCCTATTTCCATTAGCTTCTCTTCAATAATATCTTGAATATCTTCCACCAACATTCTTTTTTTACCAAGTTCTTCTATATATACAATAATACTTTTAATTTCTTCTTTGCTTGCTCTTTCTTTTGGTCTTACTTCTTTGTTTGCTTTTTCTATGGCAATATTTATTTTTTCTCGATCATAATCTACAGCTCTTCCATCTCTTTTAATAATTTTCATTTTTTTACTCCTTTTATTTATTTGTTTTTATTATACAGGAACAAAAAAACTTTTCTGTTGTAAAAGCAACAAATTATTTGCAATCAAGTCGAATCATGCAATATTACAATATTTTGTCGAAACATTACATTTATATGACAAAATATGATTTTTTCTTTCTGTTTTGTTGTATTTGCAACTTTTCTATTATATAATATTCTTATAGGAGAAATAAAAAATGGATGTTAATTTTAATATAGAAGAATTTATTAAAAATTTTGAAAATAGTTGCCATCGCGTTCAAAAAAAAAGTTTTTCAAAAAACGAAGTAATCACCAGTTATATCAAAAAAAGAAATCAATTTTGTATTCTAATAAATGGCAATGCTGATCTAGTTCGTTATGATCTAAATGGAAATAGAACAATTGTTGAACATTTTTCCAAAAATGATATATTTGGGGAAGTATTTTACATTATTACAACGAATAATGAACTTCTAGTAGAAGCTCGTGAAAAATGTGATGTTCTTTTTTACACCTACAATGATATTCACAATAAATGTAGAAATAGTTGTAAATTTCATTTGAAACTTTCAGAAGATTTACCAGAACTAATTTTAAGTAAAGTTACTAACTTAAATATGAGAATTGAATTACTTACCAAACGTTCTACTCGTGATAAATTAATCGGCTATTTTACTATGTTATCTACTAGAAATTTATGCAAAAGTTTTTCTTTGCCTTTTTCTTTAACCGATCTTGCTGATTATCTAAGTGTAGATAGAAGTGCCATGATGAGAGAATTAAAACTATTAAAAGAAGAAGGTTTTATTAAAAAAAATGGAAATAAAATCACTTTATTGTATAAATAAAAACCAGTAATATAAAATTACTGGTTTTCTATTTATAATTAAATTATGGTCTTAATATATTAGGATCATTTTTTGGATTATCATTTGAATTACTTTCTACATTATTTGTATTTTCATTTCCAATATTATCTGAATTAGTTCCTTCAGAAGTATTACTATCACTTTCTTCTTGTGAAGAATTTCCTTCCTCTAGATCATCGCCTTCCTCTTCTGAAGATTCATCTTCTGGTTCTTGTCCAGTTATTTCATCCTCTTCTTCAGGCTCTGGATCAGAAAGATCTCCTGCATTTTCTTCTTCTGGCATTTCTGTAGGTAGATTATTTTCATCTTCAGGCATATCATTATTAGTTTGTGGTGGTATTACAGGATCCACATGATCCAAGTCTTGCCCTAAATTTGAAGTATTTTCATCAGTCATGAAATCTGATATTTGTGATAATAATTCATTATCATTTTCATCATATGCTGCTGAAATTGGTATACGAGCTGATTGACGTCCATTAATTGTATCATATACAATTGTCAAACCATCTTTTAAGTTCTCAATTAAGTCAGGTTGATCTGCTAATTTTATTCCGATTGCATCAATTACAATTGGTTTTCCATTTTCATCTGCTAATGGTTTTTGAACATAAGTATCATTTTCCCATTTAAATCCTTGAATATCAACGTCTAATGTACCATAATATTCATCAGCAGTTTCATAAATTACCATTTTTCCAAACATTGCATCATCTTTAGATTTAACTACACTTGCAATCTCTTGCTCTGTTTTACCATCAATTTCATCATCTGTAAGTTCGTATCCTGTTTTAACAATATCTCCCATTGTTATTTTAGAAGTATTTCCTTCTTCATCTCTTAATTCAATTGGTAAAATAATATAATCATTTTTTCTTAGAACGATAGGTTTTACTTCTCTTACTGTATGAGAAAGTTCTGTTCCATTTAAATTAATTCCTACTGTTTTTGTTTTTTCTGCAACATATACTGTTAAATTTTTTGATGATATAGATCCTGTTGAAACTGTAATTCCTCCTGTTTTTCCAACACTTGCTGTTGTAACAACATTTAATCCTGTTATTTTTCCATTGTCTGTTATCCAAGTAAGAGTTGTGTTATCATCTGTTAAATCTCCTGATTTTACAACAACTGCACTACTTTCTGTAACAGGAACTTCTACTGTATCAATTGTTTTTCCTTGTGCATCTTTGTATTCATGTACAAAACTTACTCTTATTTCATTTGTTTTTGAACCAGATTTAACACTAGATGAACTAATTTCATTTCCTTCTTCATCTAAAAATAAAACATTTGTTATTTCATTATTATCACTTATTTCAATTGTAATTGGTTCACCTTTTAATACACCACCATTTACATTTGCTCCCATGATAATTGGTGTAATAGTATGTTTTCCTGTATGTGCTGTATATAATGACATGGTATAAATACCATTTCCTTTTGATTCATAAGTTACTTCTACATCAATATCTTTTTTATCAACATTTTCTATTTCTATTTCATAGGTTAATGCTTTTTCATCACCAATTACTTCTGCATTAGTAGAAGTTAATTCTGCTAATGGTAATTTTTCATAACGATAAGCATTCGTTCCTTGTACAGTTGTATTAGCATCAAGTCCTTCAATTTCTGTCATAGATTCTTTTTCTGGATATTCATCTAAAATTGTTTTATTGATTGTATTAGAATGTCTTCTTAAGATAAAGTCTTGTTGTGCTAAAGCATTCATTTCATGGTTTGGATCATTTTTTCCTTGATCATTTACTTTTACAACATCTAAAGCTTCTTCATTTGCTTCATTTGTTGTTAGTTTTCCTGTTTCTACTTTTCTAGTTGTTAAAGCATCTAATGTTGTTACTCTACCATCACCATTTACATCACCATAAATAACAACTGTATAGTTTTGTCCTTTAATTGAAAAAGTTTCTCCTGTTCCTAGGATTCCATTTCCATCCACATCATTGATCACAACTTCTTGTCCAAATTGTGCTTTAATAGCAGTTTCATCAAGAGTTGTATCACTATTTGGTAAAGCATAAGCAACAACTCTTTCTGTATTATTTAAAAGTTGATCATACATTCTAATGGCTTCTTTTCCTCCAGTTTGTGGAAGTCTTTTTATTGGTTTTCCATCTTCACCAATAAATTCAGATTCTTCATTTTCTGCCACTTCTTCTCCATTAATTTGGATCGTATCAATTGTTAATTGGGCAAAAGTTTCTTTTGATCCATCTTTTGCAACAATTTCTTCTGAATCTTTTATCACTGAAAATGGTGTAGCTTTTCCTGGATTAGTAGCTTCAAATTGTAATACTACTTCTTCTGCTTCTCCACCATTACGATCAAATGCTGAAACTCTTACTATTCCTGTTTCAATAACATTTGATCCAGTAGCATCTAAATCACTTGTTGCTGTAATAAATCTATATTTATTACTATCATAAAGTAAATCAAATTGGATTGATTCTGCAGGATTTGTTGTTACTTTAAGAGTAACAATATCCCCTACTTCCATTTCAGACTTGTCCGCTGTTATAGTAGCAGCATTTACAGAAACAGGTAAGATCATTGCAAATACTAACATAACAGTTACAATTCCTAACAATAATTTTTTCATTTCGTCCTCCTTAAAATTATAATTTTAGAGATTTCTAAATCTCTTTTGCTTTTACAATGAGTCTTGTTCCTCCTCCTGGATTACAAGTAATAAGAGTTACTTCTTTTTTTCCATTTGTTTCTTGATTTAAGCAATCTAAATCTGTTGGCTCTACTGTATACATATTATAAATTTGATATGTTACTTTTTGACGATTTGCTTTATCAATAATATAAAAAGTATCCCCATTTTCTAACTCATTTACTTTTTCAAAAATGTCCTTATAATTATGTCCTGCTATACAAAAATTACCCTTTTCATTTAAATCAGGTCCATAAAATTTGGTAACAGATAAATTTAAAGAAGCATCTGTTGTTTTTTCTAAAATGCCTTTTTCTACTCCTATCTTGTCTATTACAATTACGCCAAGTACATTATATTCTCCTATTGTATCTGGTATATTAATATCTACAACTTCAGGCGAATTTTTTTCTTTTGTTATATATTCTATAAAATCCGATTCTTTTATAAAATTTATTCCAAATATTACTAATAATATAATAAGAATCAACGAAAAAATTCTTTTTTTTCTACTACTGAGTTTTTTATTCTCTTTTCTGCTTGTACTATGTTTTCCTTTACTAAAATGCTTTCCTCCCAATAGAAATTCCTCTTTTCTTAACTATTATGATATTAATAATACACTCCAAATTTCTTTGACATTTTTCTCAAGTCAAAGTCATTATAGCATATTTATTTTTTTTTGTAAATAACATTTTGAATTATTTTTTATTCTGCTTCAGGACGAAGTATTTCCTCTGGCTTTTGCTCAATTGGTCGATTACCTGGGTTATCATTTCGTTCTACTTCATTGGCTACATATGGTTCTTGATTTTGATTGTTTTCTGTTTTATTTCCCTTTATTATCATAAATACAATTGCTCCCACAAGAATAATTGCAATTACCCCATATATTATTTTTTTTCCTATGTTTTCCTTTTTCATTTTTCTTCCTTCTTTCTTTTTTATTTTTGAGTAACTACCTTAAAGGTATCTGTTAAAAAACTAATCCCATTTGTTGTTTCAATTTTTAATTTATAAACAGCATCTGTTGTAAATTTGTAAATTCCGATCTTCTGCTATAAATTCTTTTATATTCTCATTAACCCCTCTTCTCATGGTTGTTATTTGTGACATTAAATTTGGATTTTCAAATGCAATACCATATACTGTACCATCTTCATTTTTTAATAATTTATATTGGGCTTTTTCTCCATTCACAGAAAAAGTTTTACTATCTGTAGTTTCAATGTTTTTTACTCTTATTGTTCCCTCCTCTTCTATTTCTGATACATTTTTCTTTTGATTCATAAAAAATATACCTATCAAAATAATAATGCAACATGGAATCATCACCCATATAAATTTTTTTCCTGTGTTACTCTTCTTCATTTTTCTGTCCTTTCATTTATTTTATAGATAAAGCTGATTAATCTTCACTAATCAGCCTCATCCATTTTTATTTTATTGTCTTGGTGCAATTAAGAATCTGTCTCCACCCACTTCTTCGTTATAATAGATTATAGTCATTGTATAGTTACGAGAAGCATGTGCTGCACTAGCATCAAATATATATTCATTATTTACAAACATGTCAGGTGTAATTGTAATCGTTTTTCCTGATCTTCTAAATGTAATTGAAGTTATTTGATCCATATCAGCTTTTAAAATTCTAATACCATAAATTGTTCCATCAGGATTATCTAAAAGTTCATATTGTAATTCTGTTTTTTGTCTTTCTATGATATTTACTTTTCCACTCGTTACTACTTTTCCTTCAAAGTATACTGTTACTGTATAATTACCTACTTTATTTAAAGTATACCCATTATTATAATCATTTACATTAATTGATCCATCAGGTCCTCCTGTAACAATTACATCGAATCCTGTAATTGGAGCAATTGTTGTACTTTGTGTTGTATAATAACTTGGTGTTTGAGTCACTTCATTTAATGGTGTTTGTTGTGCATCATTAACAGTATATTTGATAGAAGGTTTGTTTACTTTTACCTGAACAACATCTTGATATTTTGTTCCATTTTCTTCAAAAGTTACTGTTATTGCAATTGTATTTTGTCCATCTTGTGGTATTGCTCTTTGTGGAGCTGTTATTGTAACTTGTGATTTTTCAATAGATTTTGGACCTGCTGCATAAATTCCTGTTACTTTGATATTTTGTCTAATTGCTTCTATTGTTTCTGTTGTGATTGTTGTTCCATATAAAATACCATTGTCTATTCCTACATATTCAGCTTTTATATCAGTTAAAGGATTTTTTACAAAGATGTTAAATGTAGTGCTTACTTTTTTGTATTCTACTCGTACCCCTGTAAGTCCTGTTGAAGTTCTATCATAGTTTACTTGACAACCTTCAGAAGCTAAATTCTTAGTTGTATCTACATATGTTGTTTTTCCATCTGTTGTTTTTGTTACTTTTAATGGAATATTTGCTAAGTCTAATTCTTGTCCATAAGTAATTTCTCTCATTGGTCCTTCTACTTCGATTTTAGTTATCTTCTCGATTGTTAATTTTGCTTCCATTGTAATTGGATCAATTGATAAGTAATTATCACTTAATTCTGAACCTTCTTTAATTGTAAATGTAGCTTTTACAGTATGTATTCCCATTTCCACATTTCTATTATTTGTATAATATACATCTACTCCTTCTGGAAGTCCTTCTGCTGTGATTGAATGTACATTTCCATCATATTCTACTGTTTTATCTTCAAATTTTACAGTACTTGGCAATGTAAACACTCCTTTTTCTACCTCAATTTCTACTACAATATTTTCAATTGTTGCAAATTCCAATGTATTGTTTGGAGTAAAGGTTACATGGAATTGGTTCTTTCCTATTTTTCCTACACTTGTTTTTTCATTTTCTACCCATGTAAATGTTCCATTATCTGCTGTTGGCAATTTTACATCTGCTAATGTTTCTCCATATTTTGCTTTTAATCCAGTTGGTACAGTGTAATCTGGAATTAATTTATCAGTAATTGTTAAAGTTGCTTCCATTGTTGGAATTGGATTATGATTTGCATCTTCTCCTACAAATGTTGCTGTTACTGTATAGGTATCTATTCCTATTACCTCTTCTGCTGTAATTGTATTTCCAGCACTATTTTTGTATGTATATTCTACATGAATTCCTTCTGGTAAGTTTCCTTTTACTGTTATAGCATCTGCTTGTGATACTCCTGGAAGATGAACTTTTGCTATACTTTCAAATGTTACTCCTGTCATATCATAATCTGCTTTTGCAACGGTATAGGCACCTGTTACCACTGCTGTTGCTATATAATTTCCTTTTCCTGTTACAGTTACTTGTACTGTATAAGTTCCAGCATTTACAGGAGTGGTTGTTTCATTTCCTTCTGAATCTGTATATAGAATTGATGTTACTTCATAATCATTTTCTCCTAATACGGTTCCATCTGTTAATGTAACGTTTTCAACTTTCGCTCCTGTTACGTTTCCAAATACATCATTGTCTGGTATATCTAACGTTACAGTTGCTCCTGTAATTGCTTTTGGATCTATAATCAAAGTTCCTGATACATAATTAATTGTATAGTTTCCAGCTTCGTTTCCTGCTGTTACATTTGGTACAATTGCATTTTCGTATCTTCCTTGACTAATTGCATCGATTCCATTTGCTATATTTAATACTACTGTTAAATTATCTCCATTTACAAGTCCACTTATTTCATAGTTACTTGTTTCTTGTGATAAATCATTTGTTATAATTTTACGTCCTTTATAAGTTACATTTTGTTGTTTTGCTGTTACAGTTACAGATTTTGGAGTAATTGTGAAATCTACTGTGCTTATTGCACTTCCTGTGTAGTTTCCTTTTCCTGTTGCTGTTACTATTGCTGTATATTCTCCTGCTTTTACAGCTTTTCCATCTGTTAATTCAGATCCGTCTTTTGCTGTATAAGTAAT
>CASAUJ010000044.1 GCA_949118805.1 uncultured Clostridia bacterium
CCTATTTTAGATGGAATCTTGTATCTTGACTTTTCAAATTCTATTTCTGCCTGTTTTTGAACTTTTGAATCCTGTGTACTATGTATTGTCAATCCTGCCATATTAATATAGTTTGTCGCAAAATTTTTCGAAATCCCATATTTTTTGGCTAGATCTTCTACTACTTCCAAAATTAATGCATCTGTATGATAAGAATATACCGCTTCCTTTGTTTCTAATTTTCCTTGCTTAAAGGGTAAGTTATTTTCTATCTGGTGCATTGCTATATTATATTCTTCTTGATTGATGTAATTTAATTCTAACATTTTAGTAAGGACGGTTTTGGTTCTTTTTTGAATCTTTTCTTGATTATCTTTCTCTTCAAATGGATTGTACGAATTAGGCGAATGATTCATTCCCGCCAAAAAAGCACATTCTTCTAAACTTAAATCTTTTGCAGATTTACTAAAATAATATTGGGAAGCAGTTTCTACTCCATACATATTAGGTCCCACATAAATGATATTTAAATAAGCTGTTAAAACTTCATCTTTAGATAAACAAGTTTCTAATTGATATGCCTTCCACCATTCTTTTACTTTTCGAACAATACTATCTGTTGAATCACCTGTTAAGTTTTTTACTAATTGTTGTGTAATTGTACTTCCCCCATAAGAAGATTTTCCAAAATGGGTAATATAAGAAAGAATCGCACCTCCTGTTCTTTTTATATCCACTCCTTTATGTGTATAAAAACGTTCATCTTCAATCGCAATATAAGCATTTTTTAAATGAATTGGTATTTCCTCTGAAGAAATAATTTTATTTTTTCTTTCACATCCTAATTTTGCAATTTCCTTTCCATCTATATCAACTACAATGGAATTTTCATAATAAAGCATTTCTTTAGCTAACCTTTTCCAATGATGGGTTGAAATTCCTAATTGAATGCCTATACCTACAATGAAGATTAAAATGATTCCTAGTATTATTTTTCTAAATTTACTTTTTTTCTTCTTCGACTTTTTTCCTTTCTTCTTTTTCTTCATCTCCTGATTAGTTTCGGAATTTTTCTTTTTTCGAAAGGCTTTTGGAATATATTCTTCCTCCTCTTTTCCGTTTTTTCGAGACAACGGTATCACATTCCTTTCCTTAAATCTATTCAATAGTATATCATAAATGGAAGAAAAAACAATGTTTCAATAAACTTTTTTAAATGCTCTAAAATTAGTTGAAATAACTCCACAATTATGATATAAAAAAAAATAAAAGAATTTAATAAAAGGAGAAATTATGGTTAAAGGAAAAAAAGTGATTATTTTCGATTTAGATGGTACTTTGATCGATTCTATTGGTATATGGAATCAAATTGATCAAAAATTGATTGAAACTATTTCTAATGTTAAAGTAGAAATATCTAATCTTGACATACGGAAAGCAAAGAGATGAAAAATTAAAAGAATATAGCCAATTTTCAGATGCCTATTTAGAATATTGTGGATTTTTGAAAACAGCATATCATTCCCAACTAAGTAAAGAAGAGATTAAAAAACTAAGATATGAAATTGCAGATGAATATTTAACCAAAATAATAGATTATAAACCAAATGCAGAAAAATTACTACACTATTTAAAGAAAAAAGGATTTCAATTAGTACTTGCCACTACTACCAATGAACATTCCATAGAAATTTATAAAAAATTAAATAAAAATATTATTTCGAAAGCCAATTTGGAGGATATCTTCTCTCTTATCTATGCAAAATGCTCTGTTAAGCAATTAAAACCAAATCCTGAAATTCATTACAAAATATTAGAAGAATTAAAGGTTACACCAGAAGAATGTTTAATTATAGAAGACTCGCTTATTGGAGTAGAAGCAGCTCATCATGCTAATATAGAAGTTGCTGTCATTCAAGATCCTTATTCCGAACACAATCGATCAGAAATTAATCAATTATGTCAATATCAATTTTGTGATTTCAAACAAATGCTAACGACTATACAAAAAGAATTAGAGGAGGAAATTATTCATGAAGAAGAAAAATAAAAAGTATACTACTCCTTATTCAAAAGAAAAAACTTACCAATTGAATATTGCTTTAATTTTACTAATTTTTCTGATTATTCTTGTATTATCTTTTTTCTATGTAGGCTATGTCAAAGATTTGATCTATCAAAATGTTTATCAAAATATATCTGAATTAAGCAAACAAACAGCCACTCAATTACATCTATCAATTACAGAACAAAAAAACTTTGTTAAAATTATGGTAGACTCTATTAACAGTGGTTACTTTGAAACGCCAGAAGAAATTTTTGATCGTTTTCAAATTGATTTAGAAAATTATCATTTTACAAGGTTGGTTATCTTAGATAAACAAGGAAATGGAACTACAAGTGATGGACATATTGTAAGCAATTATCGAAACATAGAAGAATTTTTCGAACAAGAAGATGTCTATTTATCAGAAAATAGACCAAGTACTGTCTCCAATAATCAGGTCAATATTTACTCTAAAACCTTTCTCTTAAATGGTGAAGAAAAAGTATTAATGGCTACAATTAATACAATGGATTATCAAGAAATTTTATTAAGAAGATTATTTGGAAAAGGTGGTACCTATTTAATTAATAATGATGGAACTGTTCTAATTGATTCTTTTGATAATATAAAAGAAAGTAACGCTAATTTATATGAATATATAAAAACTCGATTTCCTCAAACATTAGAGAAAGAAAAGGAAAAAATAGATGCTATGGCAAAGGCTATTAAAAATAAAGAAGATGGAACTTTTGATGCCAAACTTGGTAGTGATACTTATTTTATTCATTATGAAAAAGTGAACATTAATGATTGGTATGTAGTAACAACAGCTGCTGATGATACCATTGCTAGTGAATTAATTCGTTTAGTTGTAATTTCTCTTGGACTTTGTCTTTTTGTCAATCTAGTTATTATTAGTATAGCGATTTATATTGACATTTCTCATCAAAAACAGAATCATAAATTGTATCAAGTTGCTTATATCGATCCGATTACTTTACTTGGTAATGAAGCATATTTCAAAGAAAATGGGAATATTTATCTACAAAATTCCTCTCAAAAAACAAATTACATTCTTACGTTAGACATTAATAAATTTAAAGCCTTAAATAATTTGTATGGCTATGAATTTTGTAATCATATCTTAAATACATTAGGACAAAAATTAGCTAAAATAGTACCCCATCATAGCATAACTTGTAGGATTTCTAATGATATTTTTGCTAGTTTATTTTCTTATAAAAATGATATCCATAAACTACTAAACCTTATTTTTAATGAACTTTCCTATTTAATAGTAGAAGGTACTATGGTTCATTTAAATTTAGCAATTGGTGCCTATCCAATCAAACCAGAAGACAATGATATCCATAAAATTTTGGATAAATCTTATATGGCTAGAGCACAAATAAAAGGATTGTATCACAATAATTATTATTTGTTTGATGAGAAATTAGAGAATGAATTGATGGAAGAACAAAAAATAGAATCTTGTATGGAAGAAGCCTTGAAAAATCATGAATTTACAGTTATTTATCAACCTAAAACTTATACCAATAATGAAAAAATGGCTGGTGCAGAAGCTTTAATTCGTTGGAATAGAGATGGAAAAATACTCTCCCCTAGCCAATTTATTCCTTTGTTTGAAAAAAATAAATTTATTCTTAAACTTGACTTATACATTTTTGAACAAGTTTGTAAAGACCTTGCTGGTTGGTTAGAAACTTATCAATATATGCCAACTATTTCAATCAATGTTTCTAAAGAACATTTTACAAATGAAAATTTTATTGATGAATATGTGGAAATTTGTAAAAAATATCATTTAGAAACCAATTGTATTGATTTAGAGATTACAGAAAGTGCAACAATTGATCAACATATCGATATTTTAAAAGTACTACACAATATCAAAGCACGAGGTTTTATGATATCAATCGATGATTTTGGAACTGGTTATTCTTCTTTAAGTATGTTACAAAATATGCCAATTGATATTATTAAAATCGATAAATCCTTTGTAGATAAAGCAGATCTGCAAACAGATCATAATATGATAAATTACATTATGTTTATGGCACAACGTTTAGGAATAAAAACAATTGTAGAAGGAGTTGAAACAAAAGAACAAATGGAATTTGTAAAAAAAATAGGCGGACATATTATACAAGGCTATTATTATTCAAAACCAATTCCAAAAGAGGAATTCGAAAAATATTTTAAGAAAAATAAATAAAATTTACTTTCAAAATTTACATAATTTCATATTATATATAAATGTAATTTGAAAGGAGGATTTCATAAATTTTGGAAGTAAAAAATAAAAAAATAGGTTTTGTATTAACAGGTTCTTTTTGCACCTTTCGTAAAACAATTCCTAAAATGAAAGAATTAATAGAACAAGGTGCAGAAATTATACCTGTTATGTCCTATCATAGTTATTCTATGGATACAAAATTTGGAAAAGCAAAAGATTTTATTGAAGAAATTGAAAATATGACAAACAAAAAAATAATTCATACCATACAAGATGCTGAACCAATTGGTCCTAAGAAAATGACAGATATTATGATCATTGCTCCATGTTCTCGGTAATACCATGTCAAAACTGGCTTGTGACATTATTGATACCCCAGCTACAATGGCTGCTAAATCTCATTTAAGAAATGGTTTTCCTTTAGTCATTGCCCCCTCTACCAATAATGGGTTAAGTGGAAATGCAGAAAACTTGGGAAAACTTTTAAATCGAAAAAATTATTATTTTGTACCCTTTCGACAAGATAATCCTATTACAAAACCAAGATCCATTGTATTTGATTTTGATTTACTTATAAAAACAATAGAATATGCTTTGGAAGGAGAACAAATTAGTCCTATCCTACGATAACAACATAGATACATAGATAGAATAGCAACTATTCTATCTATTATTTTTGCCAAAACAAAACAAACATTTTTTCGAAAAGGTATTGACAAAGAAAAAATGTTCGTATATAATCATAAAAAACAAACAAATTTTCTTAAAAGGAGTCGATGAAATGAAAATAAAAATAGTAAACAGAAAAAAATTTATAAGAAGTTCTATCTTGATCATGCTCATTATAATTAGTGGATTATTAGGAATTAGTAGAACCTATTCTAAAACGCAAATATCTTATAAAGAAGACTATATATTAGAAGGAGATACTTTATGGAGCATTGCAGAAAATGAAATCAACACAAATGAATATTATAAAAACAAAGATATTCGAGAAGTTATTTACGAAATTAAAGAATTAAACCATTTGCAAAGTGAAAATTTAAAAATTGGACAAAAAATATGGATACCAAATTTATAAAAAGATTGCTAAATAACAATCTTTTTATAAATTGGCTAATGGATTACTTTCTACTGCATTACGCACTTGATCGTTGCTAACATGAGTATATATTTCAGTTGTTGCAATACTTTCATGTCCTAGAAGTTCTTGTAACGCACGTATATCCACTTGTCCATATTGATACATTAAAGTAGCTGCTGTATGTCTTAACTTATGGACAGAATATTTTTTAGGATCTAATCCTGCCATTTTTAATTGATTCGTAACAATATTTTCAACTGTTCTATTACTAATTCTAGTTTTTCTCTCACTTAAAAAAAGAGCTTTGTCAGAAAACTTACTATCATGTTTTATGCCTTCTTTTGGACGTACCTTTAAATAATCATGAATTACTTTCATACATGCTTTATTCAAGTATATGGTCCTTTCTTTATTTCCCTTACCAATAATATTTAGTTTACAATCATAAAAATCAATATCTTGCATGTTAATACCAACTAGTTCAGAAAGACGCATACCACAATTTAGAAAAAGAGTAATAATTGCATAATCCCTTTCATAATTTCGATTATCTTCATTCCATGTAACATTTAACAATTTTTTACTATCTTCTAGAGAAAGATATTTTGGTAGTCTTTTTTCCAATTTAGGAGTTTCTAAATCTTGTGCAGGATTTACCTCAATTAATTTAGCTTTCCTACTTAAATATTGAAAAAAAATTCGAATGGTTGAAACTTTTCTAGCTCTCGTAGTAGATTTACTATGATATTCACGCATTAAATAAGAGATGAAAGCATGAATATCATCTAATGTGATTTTTTTTATGGTATCAATGGTCATATCATTAATTTTAATTTCTTTTAATTCTACTTCTTTTGTCATATGAAAATGTAATTTAATAAATCGTAAAAAAGTAGCTAAATCATAATTATATTCTTTGATACTATTAGGTGATTTATTTAAAATGGTAATGGAATAATCTAAAAAAGAATTTAAAAATTCTGGATTCTCTTCTCTCCTTATCATAAGTAATTCCTTCCCCTCTCTCTTTTTTTAGATTGCTAACAATATCATAACACTTTTCTAAAAAAATTAAAAGTTGTTTTAAAAAATAAATATTGTACTATTTTAAAAGAAAATTTCATATTTATGCAATGGTGATCATTTGAAAAGAACAAAAAAATTTTTTATAAATGGATTTCTTTTAACATTAACTACTTTTTTTATAAAAAGTATAGGCATGTTATTTAATCTTTATATTTCCAATAAAATTGGTTCAGAAGCAGTTGGAACATTCAGTTTAGTGATGTCTGTTTATTGGTTCGCTATTACTTTAGCCACTTCTGGATTAAGTCTTGCCTGTACCTATATTGTTTCAGAGCAATTTTCAAAAAGGAATTTTTCAAATGGGATACAAGCTGTTAAAAATTGCTTCTTTTTTTCTCTTTTACTTGGATTAGGAAGTAGTCTTTTTCTTTTGCTTTTTGCAAAACCAATCACAAATTATTGTTTTCATGGTATACTTTCTACTACTCCTCTTTATTTTATTGGATTTAGCTTGCCTTTTATTAGTGTTTCTAGTGTCCTTCATGGCTATTTTTCAGCAGTAAGAAAAGGCTATAAAAGTGCTTTTTCACAATTGTTGGAATTATTTCTAAAAATATTAGCTACCATTTTCTTATTTCATTCTTTTCCTACTCAAGATGTAGAGACTATTTGTATTTGTTTAATTGTAGCTGATATTTTTTCAGAAATCTTTTCTTGTTGTGTTCTTTTTATCTTATATCAAATCGATAAAAAGTCTTATAATCCATTATCTTGCAAAACCATGAACTTTAAAAAAGAGATCTTTCATATTATCCTTCCTGTTTCAATTACTTCTTTTATTCGCTCAAGCTTATCTACTTTAAAGCAATTCCTAATTTCTAGTCAATTAGTTGCTTTTGGTTTTCCTTATTCAGTTGCTTTATCAGAATATGGAAAAATAAATGGAATGACAATGGCTGTCCTTTTGTTCCCTAATCTCTGTATTTTATCTTTTAGTAACTTACTCATTCCAGAATTTTCAAGCTTATTGGCAAAACAATATAAAAAAAGAATCTTAGAAATTTGTCATAAAGTTTTTTGGGTCTCTTCTATATTTTCTATTAGTATTTCTCTTATTTTCTTCTTCTTTGCTAATAGAATTAGTCTTCTACTATTTAAAAATTTAGCTTGTGCTAATTATATAAAAATCCTTTCCCCTCTCATCTTATTTATGTATCTAGATAGTATCATTGATAGTATGTTAAAAGGATTAAATAAGCAATTCCAAGTTATGATATGTAATATTATCGATTTGATTTTGATGATTAGTATGTTGTATTTTTTTCTTCCTTCTTTAGGGATAACAGGTTATCTTCTAACTATTACGATTAGTGAAATCTTCAACTTTAGTATTAGCTTTTTTCAACTACATCATGCAACTGGATTTAAAATGCAACCATTCTTAATTCTTAGTTGTTTGTTCTTCTTGCTTTTAGGTATTTACCAAGTCATTTATTATTTTTTATGACAAGTTAAAATTTTTCCTTCTATCCCCTCTTCTAAAGATTGGACAAAGCTCTCTGCATCTTGTTTTGTTCCAACAATACTTCCATAATGAACAGGAACTGCAATAGAAGGTCTTATTTTATTCGCTAATTCTGCTGCTTCTCTTGCATTCATAGTATAAGTTCCCCCTATTGGAAGAAATGCAACATCACAAATAATTTTTTTATTTTCTTCTGTTATATCTGTATCTCCTGCAATATAATAAATTGTATTTTCTAACTTAAATCGATATCCTACCCAATTGTTTTCCTTTGGATGAAATAATTTTTTCGTATTATATGCAGGAATTGTTTCTATTTCAATTCCTAAAATCTTATATTTCTCATTTGGCTTTATTTTCACTATTTGATCTTCCTTAAATCCTAATTCCATGGTCTTATCATAAAGATCTTCTGTAATCACAATGATTGTACTTTCGTTTTTTACTTTTTTAATGTCTTCTTCCGAAAAATGATCATAATGGGAATGTGTAATTAAAATCAAATCTGCATCATGAGGAAAATCTTTTAGTTGAAAAGGATCTGAATAAATCATATTTCCTTTCTGAAAACGTATACAGTTATGATTCAATAATTCTATATTTTCTAGCATATATTATATGCTCCTTTCTTTTTTTATCTATCTTTGTATTTTATTCTAAATCTTGTTTTCAAATTATATCATAAAAAATCAGTAACTTTCAACTGCATTCTTATTATCATTTACTATTTTGCCATATGAAACAGGATTTGTCATGAAATTGTAATATTTTTTTTTAATATTTCTGATATAATAAATAAGAAAATACAAATGATTTAGGAGGAATTTATGCTTTTTTATCAATTTGATCAATTAGATAATTTCATAAAAGGTGATTTAATCCATTCCTTAAAATTAGAAAAAGATGAAATAAAAAAATATTCCAATTTGTATCAAAACAAAAAAATGAATCTTTTAACCATTACTACTAATATGATCGCTATGTCAGATTCTTTTGATAAAAATAAATTGGAATCTTTTTATCAAACCATTTCACTTTTAAAGATGTCTTTTGAAACCATTCACTCTCTTCAAGAATTAACAAATAAATTAGAAGAAAACTTAACTTCTACTATTTCTCTATGCCACAATAATCTTGAAAATAATTATGATGAAATCAAAGCAAATCTTGTAGAATATAATAAACAACGAGAAGAATTATCTCATAAAATTTTAACATTTGAAACCGATTATACCTCCATTATAAATTCTACTATTTTATTTTCCTTATCTATATCAAACAAAAAAAAAGCAAAAAAGAAAATTTTGGCAACTGATTCTACTAAAATAAATACTCCACTCGAACCTCAAGATCATAATAAATTAATCGTTTCAGAAAAAGAGCAAAAAGCTTATTTACCTTACTTTTATTCTGATGTTAAAAAGATTTATGAAACTTCTGATCATCACTATCTAACTTTACAAAGTGTTATTGATGATGTTTATGTAATACCATTAGATCGTTTTAAAAATTCTTCTCTTGCTAGATTTAAAGAAGCATTTCAATTAATTCGAGAAAAAGAAAAAGGATCTTTTGCAAAAGCTCTTGATTTAGGTTTGGAATTAATGTTTCATTATGAACTTAACCCAATTATAATTACAGCTTGTAGAAATTTAAATGAATTAGATATCTATTTAGCTTGTTTAGAAGAAAATGAACCCCATGATTTTCCATGTTTTGAAATAACTTTTGAAGTCGCACCTCAACAATATAAAGAGAATAAAAAAAATGCCTTTTCATTTTAGGTATTTTTTTATTTTTTTGGTACAGACTAATCTTATTATGAATCAAATTTTAAATACAAAATTGAAAAAAAAGAAAAGAAAAAGTTGGTTCCATTTTCAATTTACTTTTTCTATTGTTATCCTTGCTTTTTTATTTGTTGGAAGTAGTTTTTATTTTTATCACTTAATACAAAAAGAAAAGGTTTCCAATCGTTTAATTGCTAATTATAACATTTATCGACTTTATCATATTCCAAAAGAAGCAGAAAATACGGAAGAGAATGATTCCTTGCTGGGCATTCTTCAAATACCAAAAATCAATTTATACTATCCTGTTTTTTCTCACTTAACAGAAGATTTATTAAAAATTTCTCCTTGTAAATTTTATGGAACTTCTCCGAAAGAAAATGGAAATCTTTGTATTGCTGGGCATAATTATGATAATTCATTATTTTTCAGCAAATTATCTACTCTAGAACAAAATGATGAAATCTTTTTATTGGATAGAAACAACATAAAATATGTCTATTTTGTTGAGAAAAAATACGAAGTCTCTCCTTCCGATCTTTCTCCTATTTTAAATTACGATCCTAATGTAAAATTATTAACTCTGATTACTTGTAATAATTTAAATTCAAATCGTATTATTTTACAAGCAAAACAAAAAAAGCTTTCCAAATGAAAGCTTTTTGCTATATATTTCTATAATCTTTTATTTTCTTATATGCATAGATTGCTGATATTCCAAATACAACAACTAACATAGCAACTGGAATAGAGTCTTCAATTCCTGTTTTTGGCAAACTTGTGTTATTATAAATAGTTGTGTTATTAGTTTTGTTTGCATTATTAGTATTAGTATTATTAGTGTTTGTGTTATTGGTATTAGTGTTTGTATTATTTGTGTTTGTATTATTAAGAGTTAAAGGTAATTCATTAAAAGTATTATCTGCTGCTAATACACTTGTACTAAACATCATTACCATCGCACTAATTAATAAAATTGAAAATAATTTGATTAAGTTTGTTTTTTTCATTTCAAATTCTCCTTTTCTTTTTATACATTTTTTATTAGTATTCTTTTAATTGCTTTGAATTATACTATTTTTTAATAGATAATTCAAGTAATTTTTACAAAAAATATATAAATACTAATTTCTTTTGTTATCAATTATTATTCTATACTTAAAAATAAGATAAGTCAATACTTTTTTTAAAATTTTAATTTACATTTA
>CASAUJ010000045.1 GCA_949118805.1 uncultured Clostridia bacterium
TGCTATTTCTGGATCAAACACTTCATCTATTCTTTCACTTCCTAGATTAGCAAGCTAATGCTTTAGGACTTGGAACTGACTCAATAAGTCTTAAAATTCCTTTCATGTCCAATACATCTCTCAACCTCATTTTTCCATCTGATGCTAACATTTTCAACTGACTACAAAATGTAGTCAGTTCACTGCCTTCCTTTTTTAATCTATTTTTTAATACAGACCAATATTTTCTAGGCTCTTTACTATCTATTAATGCACTAATTACATCAACAACGTTGAAAAAATATTCTTCTTTTTCACTATCTCATAACTTCTTATCTCTTTATCTTCAAAAAGATTTGATATTGTTTCTAATTTATTGTCTATAATATTCTCTCCTTTCATTTTATGTTATAATTTAATTTTACTATAATCCCTTCAGCTTTATTATATTATTTTCTATCATATCACAACATTTTTACATATTATAAAAATGAAATATATAATTATTAAAAATAATAATATTCTAACTGATAATTCTTTTATATTGTAATACCACAATATAATTCTACATAAAAATCTCCTAAATAAATTAAAATCTGTTCCACTATATCCGTCATCTTTATTATTTTACTTTTCTTATTTGTCACTTATTTTACCATAAAAAAGCCTAATTTTCAACAAAAATAAAGAAAAGAATAGAATCTCTATTCTTTTTAATCATTCCATATTACAAAGTTCTATAATTATTTTTATCTGCTCTTTCATCCATTTCTCGATCAAATTTCTCATTCTTATAAAACCAATCCGTCTTTTTATCTTTCGGATTTGCTTTTCTATTTTTATCTAACAATAAATCAAATAATACAGCAATAGGAATAGCAACTCCTATTAAAGATACGAATGTATTTAAATAATTTCCCATATTAGAAGCTGTAATTTCAACAGTCGATGCTGTTAGTGCAGTAATACTTGTAATCAGACTGGTTCCAAAATACATTCCATAAGCTAATAAATAAATCAACGCTCCTATCATTTTTCTTTTTATAATAAATAACATACACACTAATACTACAAATAATAAAACAATTTCCATTGGTTGATTAATTGGTTCTAAGCCACCAAAACTTCCTCCCATTTCATAAGTAAATGCTATTATAATTCTTAAAATCCAAAACATCACCATAAACATAATTATCATCCATGTTGAAAAATTCTTCATTGGTACCATTCCTCCCTATTATGAAAAAGACGGAAAAATCCGTCTTTCCATTTATTTTTAGTCTACGAAGTCAAAATCATCTTTGAATTTTTCTTTGAATATTTCAAATACTTTATTTAATATTTCTTCATCTTCAATGCTTACATAAGATTCTTCTTCTGCATTTTCTTCATCTGTATCTTCTACTTTTAAGATGACTACTTCTCCTTCTTCTTCCTCTCCTTCTTCTGACACTGGTAATAATACCACATATTCTTCTTCCTCTAATTCTACTAAATCTAAAAATTCAAATTTTACTTCATTTCCATCTTCATCATTTAAAATGATAATATTATCTAATTCTTCTCCTTCAAAGTTTTCTTCCATTCCTTTTCTCCTTTCAAATTTTAATTCATTATATTTTATCTTTAATATAATAACTTATTTTCCTTCTTTTTGCAACGCTTTTATTGGTTTTTATTTAAGTATGTTTCTAAAATATACATAGCAGATATAGTATCTACTATATTTCGCTTTTTATTCTTATTGACATCTAAAAAATTCATTGTTTTATGTGCTTCTACTGTTGTTAATCTTTCATCAATAAAATCTATCTTTAATTTATTATATTTGCATTTTAATTTATGGATAAATTCCTCTGTTATTTTTGCTCTTTCTGATAAGGTTCCATTCATATGAAGTGGCATTCCAACTACAATCGTATCGATCTCATATTGTTCCAAAATCTCATCCAATCTTTTTAATATAACCTTATCTGATCCATTTCTTTGTATGGTTTCTAAGCCTTGTGCTGTAATCTTTAAAGGATCTGTTATGGCAATCCCAACTCTAGCTTCTCCATAATCTATTCCTAGTATTCTCATCTTAATTTTCATCTAATCCTATATAATTTTTTACCATTTTTTCTAATAATTCGTCTCTTTCAATGGTTCTTATTTTGTTTCTAGCGTCATTATGACTGGTAATATAAGTTGGATCACCAGATAGAATATATCCAACAATTTGATTAATTGGATTATATCCTTTTTCTACTAATGCTTCATATACTTCCTTTAATATCTCTCTACATTTTAAATTTTCTTCTCTTTCAACTTCAAAGTGCATGGTTTTGTCAAATTCCATAGTTTTTTCCTCCTTAAATATTCGTTATATCACTTTCTTTCAAATCTGCATGGTCTAAATATTCTTCTAATTTCTTTAATACTTCTTCTAAACCTGTTCCTTTATAATAAGATGATATAGCAAAATTTAGTCTTGGCATTGCTACTTGTTTGCATTCATTTCCTTTTGCATTCTTTCCTACTTTTTTTGCTTCTAAGGTTACTTCTGTTCTTTCTTCTTCTGTTAATTCAATTGACATTTTTTCTACTTTTTCTTTTATTTCATTTAAAAAGTCTGCTACGCCATCAATCTCTACTCCGGAAAAAGCAATTACAAATTTTGGCCCCATATATCTTACAAAAACATATTCTTTTGCCAAATTGTCTGCTATATATTCACTAATCTTAGTAATCACCTTATTTCCTAATTCTCTACAATACTTTTTATTAATTTCTTGAATATTAATTATTTTAAACATACACACAGTTGATAAGGTATATTGATCTATGATTTTTTTTCCTTCTCCATATAAATATTCTTCTGAATATAATCCCGTAAATAAATCTTTTCTTACAATTGATTCCAAAGTTCTTTGATGAACTACTGTCTTTAAAACAGATACAATGTTTTCCTTTATTACTTCTAATACGGTTGTATCCACATTATCAAAATCATGAGGAGTTCCACTTTCTATGATCCAGTAACCAATATATACATTATCAATGTAAAGAGGGAAAAATATAGCTGATTTTGCTCTTCCAAATTCCATTTCTTGATAAGGAAGTTTTTCATTTTCATTATTTACGGTTACATATTTAGGAGTAGCGGATTGTATGCTATCTTTGAACATATCCACATTTTGTAAAGCCTTTAAAGCATGCCAATGCTTTTTTTCTACATTGGAAGCTTTTACTTGATATTCTGCACCATCAAAGACTACAATTGTTGAATATTTAATTTCATATCTTTCAATTAAGATATCATTAATCTTCTTTATTTTATCTTCAACGGTTGAAGTTTCTCCTATGGCATTCATAAAGTCTTGGACAACATATAAATTTGTAATCTTTTGATTCATACTTTTAAATTTTTGTATTTTTTTATGAATTGTTACATTATAAGCAACTAACCCTAATACAATTAAGACTAAGATTACTACAACTGCTATAATCAAAATGGTTTCCCTCCTCTTTTGCTAAACTTATTAAAACTTTACTTTTTAAAATCTTCTCATTCTATCTAATGTGTCATTCATACTAGAAGAAAAATTGCTTTCACTATTATTTCGTACAGATGGTGGTTGATAATTCTTATTGTTTTTTACTGTAGTTACAATTGGATATACCATATTTCCAAGTTCTCTCAAAGTCTGTAAAAATACTTTAGAATATCCTTTTAGCGAAACTTCACATTCGATAATCCCTTGTAAATATTTTATATAGGTTTCCTCTTCAAATGGCATAGAAACATATTTCACTCTATCTTTATCAAATAATTCTGTCATAAAAGACATAGCAGGATCATTATAAAACGCCATTCCTCCAATGATTGTTGCTGCTTTTATTCCTCTAATTTTTACTACTTTATTTAATACAATTCTTAATTTTGCTTCCTCTAATATATTTCTTGCTTTTAACTCTCTTAAAAATGCGGTAAGTGGTTGTATCGTTAAAATGTCCATACTTTGTACTAAATAGGTTTCTTGTGAATGCTTAAAATAGTTAATAGGAGTATCAAAATCTGTATCAATTAAAATCAAAGAATGCTTTTGTAATAAAGATGCTAATATTTGATCTACATGATAAATCGCATCCTCTTCATCAGGTAATGAGGTATATACTGTAAGATTTTGATTTACTTTGATTCCCTCTGCCACTCCTTGGGCAAGTTTTTCAATACAATGTGTTGCAATTTCTCTTAATGGTTCTTCATTTTTTGTATAAATATAATAAGAATTTCTATTTTTGGTTGTATCTAAAATAGCAACATTAACTCCCATAGAAGATAATAACTCTGCTACATTATTTACAATAAATGATGTTCCATTTTTACTAGTTCCGACAAAAGTAGCTATTTTTTTATCAGATGTTAATAAATTGGTGATATCAATTTCTTCATAATTTTCTTGTGCTTCTAAGTTCTCATCCATCTCTACTATGTTTTGATGGTACTCTGGTACTCTTGCTTCTACTTTTGGCTCTTCTCTCCTTGTTTCTATCTCTGCTTCTGACTCTTCAAATCCTGGTAATATCATTTCTTCTTGCTCTGGTTCTTCCAAAGTCTCTTCTTCAAAACCTGGCAAGAATGAGTCAGATGTTTCTTGTACTTCTTCTCTATCCCATTCCTTTTGTATCTGTGGTTCTATTGTTTCATCTATATCACTAAATCCAGGTAAGAAATTGTCTTCTTTTTCTATCTCTTGTGTCTCTAGTCCTGGTAATGTCATTTCTTCTTGTAATAATTCAGATTCTTCTATCACTGGTATAGGATTTTTTCTTGGTCTTCCTCTTCCCCTTTTTGGTTTATTCGGATCTACTACTGGTACTGGATTTTTTCTTGGTCTTCCTCTTCCTCTTTTTACTGGTTGCACTGCTTCTGGCACTTCTTCTTTTTCTTCTACGCTCTCTCTTATTGGTTCTTCTTGATCGAAATCAAAATCTATGGTATCTACTTCTTCTGGTATTACTTGCTCTACTTTTTTCTCTGGAATCATTTCCACTTCTTCGAAATCTTCGAAGTCATCCAATCCCTCAATAAGAGGAATGTCTTGTTCTTCTTTTTCTTCCTCTTGTTTTTGTACAGGAACTTTTTCTTCTATTTCAGTAGTCGTTCTATGTTTTGCTAACTTTTTCATTCCACTCATATTAACAGCTGATGGAATAACAACTGGTTTTGAAAGAATTGTTCCTTTATTTTGGGATTTTAGTAAGATTTCACTTGGTCCATCTTCTATTTCCTCTTTTGTTTTTCTCAAAGTATCTGAAACACTATTATTAAATGACATAATTTGTTGATATTTTTGTGATTTTTCTTCCAAAATAGCTCGTACATTTAATGGTAAAAACTTACTAATAATTCTTAGTTGTGTATCATTATATTGAGCTGCTATATTATTGAAACTATCAATGTATCGACTTTCATCTTTTCCTAGTCTTTTATAATGTGCTACAATGTTTTGAATTTCCATTTCACTTACATCATTTTCATTTTCTGCTTGATAACCAACATCTTCTGAATCTATTTTATAATAAACTTTTGCTTCTTTTTTGGTACGTGGTCTATTAATCAATCGACAAACTTCATCGATACTTCTATCATTTCCAATGATAGCATCATAAATACCAATACCAAACAATTTTACTAGCATGGTTTCTGATTTTGTTCTTCGATCTGAACAAATTACAATAATAGGCGTATCGCTTCCTTTTGCATTAGAAGCTTCATCACTAATACTATCTAATTTTTCAAATATAAATTTATCGATTTGATCATATTGTGTGTGTGTAAAGCTCTCTAAATCTTCACTTATGACAACTCTATCATAAGTTTTATCTTTTTGTAATTCCTTTAATATTGCGTTAAAGTAATATACATTTTTATAAGAAATAATTTGTTTATATTCCTTTTGATATTTTTTTACAATTGACTCTGAAATCTCTTCATTACTTACAGCAAATAAAACTTTCATTTGTTACCCCCTTCCAAATTTTACAAACACCGCAAAAGCTAATGGTAAAATTTGGCATATAATTAAAAGTGTTACACATGTTACAATAAATGCCATTCCTCTTTCTAATGTGTCCAATTTTCTAATTCCTATTACATATTGGTGAATGGCTCCAACAGCAATTCCTAAAAAACATACTGGTATACTATAAATTCGAACTATGTTTAAAATATAAGCAACGGTTCCATAGGTATCTGAACCATATTTTGCTTTGTAATCTTCGATTGAATTCAGTGCATTATCTTTTATTTCTACTATTTTACTTTCTGTTTTATCATCAATTGCTTTTTCTTCTGCATAGGCTTTATTGGCAATACAAAATATTCCCATTATCAGCATAACCACAGTTAGTACGATAATCCCTTTTTTCATGTTTTTCCCCTTTCTTCACTTCGTCCTATTTTAGTTTTTTTCTTTTTCCTCTCTCTTGCTTTTCTATCATACAATAAATTATAAAAAATAGCAAGAATTTTTTACAATTTATTATATAAATATTTCATATGACTGAATACACAACTAGCCCAATTCTTATCTGTTGCATATTTTGTATTGACTCCTTTTAAGGTTGATCCATTATAATAATTTCCAATTGCTTTTTCGCCTCCATAAATACTCGTTCCTTTTGGATTCAGATAATATTTAACTAATACTCTTGCCAATAAGTCTATACTTTCTGCATAATCCGAAAAATGATAAGCTCCCTGATAAGGATTAGAATCATAAGCACCATAACCAAACAAATTCTTTTTGTCTCTTGCTATTTTAGAAGTTCCCCAATTACTTTCATGAATTCCCATCGCAGCTACAAATATCCCATTGATTTGATATTGCTGTTCTATGTAATAAAAATACTCTGCATTTTTTTCAAAAATTTTATTGGTATCTTTTCCATCTGATAAAACCTTTTTAAATTGTTCTAAAGTGAATCCACTTGGCTTGTTTAAAGGCATATTAAAATGCAAATCAGCCATTAATTGTGCTTTCTTTTTAGTGGTTTTTTCACTAGCTATTTCTTGCTTTTTATTCGAATCTATATAAGTTGTACTTTCTGCTTTTACATAACCAATCATACCAGAAGAAGAAATTTTATACCACTGATTCTGAATTTCTAGCAATTTTAAAGCATTTCCTTTTTCTAACGTTGCTACTTTTTGTGAATTTTCAACTGGTTCCACCATAACCGATAATCGATCTGAAGTTACATATAATGTATCTCCAACTTTTACTTTATAATTACTTGTAAAATTTGCAGTTCCTACTTCAACAATTTTGTTAACTGCTGCCTTTTTTACTTTACTCCCTACTGTTTCCTCTGCGACTAACGCCTCCTGTTGATAAGTTCTCTTTATGATAATTTCTTGTTTTCCTTCTCTTCCTTCTTGCACTACTTGCATTTGCCCTTTGGGTAAACTAGCATTATTCCTATATTTTGTTACATATTCCAGCGTCATTTCTTCTACTAGATATTCTTCTCTTCTTCCTTCTTGTTTATTTTGTGAAATAATTTCTTCTATATTAATTTCCTGTGCTCCACTTATTTTTATTTCTTGTATTTCATTTTGTATCATTTCAGATGCGTAAACATTATTTTTTTTGAAAGAATAGTTATAAAATATGACACCACATAATAAACTAATAATAAAAGCTAAAAAAGTAATACTATTTCTTAGCCAACTTATTTTCTTTCCTTTTTGTCTTTTCTCCTCTTTTTCTTTTGTTTTCATATTCTCACCTGCTATCATTTTACCTTTTCTTGTTTTTTTTGTCAATGAATAAATTTGGCAAATTGTAAACTCTTGATTTTATTTTTATTTTGTACTATGATATAGATATTCAAAATTTGATTGATACTTAAGAAAGGAATCCAAATATGGATAAAAAAAATAAGATTTTAACCATTTTCGTTATCATATTATTAATCCTTGTATTTTTTCTTGCTTATCTACTTCTTTCAAAATATTTCTTGAAACATAATTTTGAAAAAGATATTTTACCATTTGCTCTTCAAAACGAGAAAATAGTCTTTCAAGTAAATAAAATTGTTTTGTTTAGTAATTGTGATGCAAAAAATAAAACTGGATCAGCAAGCAATTTTACAATTGAAAACTTATATCAATATACCGATATTGCTCTTTTTATAAATGCTTCTTCAAAGGAAGAAAAAACATTAGAAAACACTTTAAAAAAAGTAAGTATTCGTAATATTCAATATCTTACTCTTCCTACATTAGGAGAACCCAAATTATACTTTAAAGGTCTTCCTCATTTTTCGAAAAGTGAGTTACTACTAGAAAATGAAATTCATGATTCTTTTGATTTTAATATCACTTCAGAAAATGAAGCAGATTTAACTGCTCCTACTTTATATAATAATTTAGCAAACCCTATCACGCTTAGTTATGTGAATCAAAACATAAAATCAGATTATACTATAACCGATACCTCCTCTCCTATTACCTATGATGGTTCTCTTTTAAAAAAATGTCATGTTAATTTATCTTCTATTTTTTGCAAATTTTCTTTTGATCTTCTTCTTACAAATAATTTAGAAGAACAATTTAAAACCACCATATTTATTGATATTCCTTTGGAAACGCAAGAAAGTTCTATTTATGATGGTACTATCAAAGCAACAAAAAATCAAAAGTTTATATTTTACCGTTATCCGTAATATTATTTTACTTTTATATGAATTAAAAGAAGAAAGGACTTTTTATCATGAAAAAAAATATATCCATTGCAGAACAATTAAAAAAGAAATATCATAAAACAGAAGAAATTCATAATTTTAAAGAAATGTTATATCGTTCTGGTGAACTTTACCGTTCTAGAACTGCTTTTAAAATAAAAGATGAAAAAGGAAATATTCTTTCTATCCGTTATGAACAATTAAAAAATGATGTTATTTTTTTAGGGACAAGTTTATTGGAAAAAGGATTTCAAAATAAACGAATTAGTGTAATAGGAAAAAATAGTTATTCTTGGTGTGTTTCTTATCTAGCCGCTAGCATTGTTGGTGTAGTTGTTCCCATTGATAAAGAACTCCATACAGATGATGTCATTAATTTTATGAATGTTTCTCAAACAGTATGTGTTTTAGGAGATTGTAAAAATCTGGATTCTATTTTAGAAAATATTGAAAAAGTAGAAAATCCAGATACTCTTTTCGTTCCTTTTGATCGAACAGATACGAAAAATTCCTTTCAGCATTTATTATCAGATGGAAAGGCTTTCTATGAAAAAGGAAACCATTCTTTTGATAAAATAGAAATTGATCCAGATGAACTTCGCATTTTACTTTTTACTTCAGGAACAACAGGAAATGCAAAAGGGGTTTGTTTGTCTCAAAGAAATATCTGTTCTAATATTTTATCTACCTATGGAATTGTGAAAGTAAAAAGAAGTGATTTGTTCTTTTCTATTTTGCCTTTACATCATACTTATGAATGTACTTTAGGTTTTTTATTACCACTTTATAGTGGTGCTAGTATTGCTCATTGTGAGGGTTTACGTTATATTACCAAAAATCTAAATGAATTCCACCCTTCTGTCATTTTATGTGTTCCCTTATTATTAGAAAATGTTCATAAAAATATTGTAAAAAATCTAAATCACTCTTTGCCAGAAAAATATAGAAGAGAAAAAGAAAATCCTTTTCATTCTTTGCCTTTTTATTTGAAAAAAATTGTGAGAAATAAAGTAAAAAATACACTTGGAGGTCGTCTTCGTGTCTTTATTGTTGGAGCGGCGGCTGCTAATCCAGAAATCGTTTCCGATTTTAAAAATTTAAATTTAATGACTTTACAAGGTTATGGATTAACAGAATGTGCTCCTCTTGTTAGTGGAAATACAGATTTTTTCCAAAAAGATGATAGTGCTGGACTTCCTATTCCTAATGTAGAATTTAGAATTGAAAACCCAAATGCAGAAGGAATTGGTGAAATTATTGTAAAAGGTCCAAATGTTATGCTAGGTTATTATGAAGATGAAGAAAAAACAAAGCAAACCATCATTGATGGTTGGTTTCATACTGGCGATTTAGGAAAAATTGATGAAAATGGATATCTTTATATAACTGGTCGATGTAAAAGTGTAATTGTTACAAAAAATGGGAAAAATATTTATCCCGAAGAAGTAGAATATTATTTAAATGATAATCCTCTTATTTCAGAATCTTTAGTTCTAGGAATTCACAAAGAGGATGATGATGAAACCTATATTAATGCTCAAATTTATCCTAACTTTGAGGCAATCACAGAGTATTTGAAAGGGACTGTTCCTACAAAAGAAGAAATTTGGAAACTGATTGCTGATAGTGTATCAGCTGTTAATAAAAAATTACCTAATTATAAACATATCAAAAGTTTTGGTATCCGTGATAAAGAATTTGAAAAAACTACTACACAGAAAATTAAACGTTATGGAGATAACATGGATATAAAAAAAGAAAAATAAAATCTAATATTATTTCTTTATTATGGTACTCTATCATAAATAAAAAGACTCACATCTGTAAATTTGTACTGAACCCAAAAAGTTAGACTTTTTGATTAAGTATAATTAAGCAACTTGTA
>CASAUJ010000046.1 GCA_949118805.1 uncultured Clostridia bacterium
GCAGAGGACTGAAAATCCTTGTGTCGCTGGTTCAATTCCCGCTGGAGCCACCAGAAAGCAAACGAAAACTCGAATTTACTCGAGTTTTTTATTTTGCCAAAATTAAGTGACAGTTTTGTAAGAGAATAGAATGATAATTTAAGATATAATGGTTAAGGTGATGCAATGCAGAATTACATTGAAATAATAAAAAATGCGATTTTATTTTTTCCAATAGTCGCTTTTTTCATAACAATTCCATATATATTAATACAATATCATAAATTTGGTTCAGTTTATTATTATCGTTCCATAATAGTTTATTCTTTTGTTTTATATCTCATTGTTGCTTATTTTCTAATAATTTTCCCATTACCAAGTAAAGAAGAAGTGGTTCTATTAACTACTCCAAGATGGCAACTGCAACCATTTTCGTTTCTTTTAGATATCATAAATAAAAGTCCATTAGAAATATCTGATATTACAACTTACTTACCAACTCTAAAAAGTCAAGTGTTTCGTCAAGCATTTTTTAACGTATTATTGTGTATCCCCTTTGGAATATATCTACATTACTATTTTAAAAATAGTCTAAAAAAAACTGTTGTTTTAACTTTTTGTCTAAGCTTATTTTTCGAATTAACCCAACTTACAGGCTTATATTTTATATATCCACGAAATTATCGTCTTTTTGATGTTGATGATTTAATACTTAACACAACAGGTGGACTAATCGGATACTTTTTAGGAAGTATAATTTTAAGGTTTCTACCCAATCGAAATAAAATAGATGAAATCGCGTTAAACCAAGGAATGAAAGTATCGTTTATAAAAAGATGTGTAGCTTTTATTCTAGACCTGATTTTATTCCATCTTTTATTTACCATCACAAATGTATTCGTCCAACGTTTTATTTCATCTAATTTAACTTCAAGAATAGTCTATGTTCTATTGCTAATTTATTATTTTGTCATTCGTCCTACAGCAAAAAATAGTCAAACATATGGACAACAATTTTTGAATTTAAAATTGATTTGTATCACGAGTACTGCTAACCCAAAATGGCATCAAATTTTGTTATACTATTGGTACTTTTACTTTTTTTCTTTTGGTTCAATAACATTTATCTCAATTGCGATTATGTACTTAAAAGAAAAAGAAATAATAAGTACTAATACATACACCGTAATCCTATTGTCTTTTATTATATTATATTTACTTTGTGCATTACTTTATTTCATTAAAAGAATATTAAATAAAGAGTTAATTTTTGAAAAACTAAGTGGACTAAAATTAAAAAGCACTATAAAAAAAACATTTTAAAAAAAGTATTTTCGTTTGATTAATTTACGATGTTCTCTAACTAATTCATTTACGAATATAGAGGAAGCTTCGATTGGCGTTACCAAAAAAATTTTCCCCTTTGTACGTGTCAACGCTACATAAAATAATCTTCGTTCTTCCTCAAATTTGATTTGTTCTTTTCCAAAAAAAATGTCATGAAAAAAGTATGGTTTCATTTGATTAGGAAAGCCATAAATACTGTTCTCTACATGTAAAAGAATAACCACATCAGCTTCTAATCCTTTGGATTGATGAACCGTGAGAAATGTGAACTGTATTTTATCAAATTCTTTTAAATAAAAATGCTTTTGATCAATCCACTGAATTCTTTCTTCTTGAAAATAATACTTCCAATCAAATGAATTTCGTCCCAAAAATAGAATAGAAGAGTTCGGAATTTGTTTTATTACATAAGATATCATTTGATAAATAGAATTTTTCTTTCGGTAATATAAGATTTCGATTGGACATGATAAATGTTTAAAAGACAAAACTTCCTTTTTTATTTGTACACTACTTTTTTGAACAAAACGATCGGCTACTTGAACTAATTCCTGGCTATTCCGATAAGTATATTTTAGAAAATAATAGCTCACATTAGGAAAATAATGCTCAAGCAATTTGAAACAATTAGATTCTGTCCCACTAAAGCGATAAATCGACTGACAGTCATCTCCTACAACGGTAAAATCCATATCAAAATGAATTACCAATTGGTGTAATAATTCTATACGAATAACGGAAGAGTCTTGAAATTCATCAACAAGAATATGACGAAATGGAAAAATACTTTTTTTTATTTGAGAAATACTTAATTTAGCTTTTACCACTATATCATCGAAATCAAAATAATTTTGACTTTCTTTTTCCGATTCATACAAAAGAAAATTAACATATGTAATTAAAAAAATATGTTTCTTTCTACCTCTATATTTTTGAAACAATTTTTGAACAAATTCTTCATCATAACCTTTTGATTTGCAAAGAACAATAAGATTTATAATTTGTTTTGCCAAATCTCCTTTCCACTTTTTTCTATTTTTTAAAGAAAAACGACAGGACATTGGCATAGAATAGAAAAAACTTTTTTGTAGATTTTTATTTTGCATACATATTACTTCCATAAACTCATTTACAATATACGCAAGAAAATTACTGTCACAGATTTGATAAAAAGAATGAGTTAATTCTAATAAATACATAGCTAATTTATGAAATGTCATAACACTAACCGAAAAACCAAGAACTTTCTGACACTTGAAAGAAAATTCTTTTACAGTTTCATTAGTGTAAGAAATAACCATAATTTCTTTTGGGTCCATACCACATTCTTTTACCAAATATTGAATTCTGCCTAATAAAGTAAAAGTTTTACCTGTCCCAGCTCCAGCAATAATAACTGAGTAACGATTTTTTTGTTCTGCTGCTTCTTGTTGAAAAGGATCTAAATTCATAATATCCAGAATAATTCAAAACGTTAAATATGTCAAAAAGCTAATTTAAAAAAATAATTAAATGAATAGAACAAAAGTAGAATATTTCTTGAAGCAACTAAGCTAATTTGTTAGAAAACTTTCTTTTTTCTCGAAAATTAGCTATAATTAACAAATAGAGGGTGATGTAATGTATCGGAAAACATATGCTGAAATTAACCATCAAAATTTAACCCATAATATAAAAGAAATTAAACAGCATTATCCAGATTATAAATATTATATAGGAGTAGTAAAAAATAACGCTTATCATCATGGAATAAAATGCGTAAATGCCCTAAAAAAAGGTGGTATTAATTATTTTGCGGTTTCTTCATTAGAAGAAGCTCTAGATTTAAGAAAATACAATTTAGATACACCTGTACTAATTTTAGAGCCTATTGATCTAGAATCAATATATGATTGCATAAATAATAACATAACCATTACAGTTGAAAGCCTAGATTACATGAAATCGTTAAACGAAATGAAATTACCCTATGAAACCAAAATTCATTTAAAGCTAGATACTGGAATGAATCGCTTAGGTTTTAAAAATCGGGAAGAATTAGAAAAAGCCACTGAAATGATAAAAGAAAATAACAAAATATTTTTAGAAGGAATCTATAGTCATTTTGCCACTTCTGGTGTTAATGATACATTTTGGGATTCTCAACTCAAAACATTTCAAGATTTAACCAAAAATATTGACTTAAAAAGTATTCCAATTGTGCATTTAGGAAGAAGTTTGACCTTGGTAAATCATGATAGAATTCCATTTTGTAATGGCATTCGTCTAGGAATTATTATGTATGGCTTTGCTCAAAGTCGTAAGCCTGATATCTCACTTAAAGGTAAGTTACGAGCGCTAAAATTAAATCATTTTAAGAAAAGAAATAATATTAGCAAAACTAATTTAGAAAATCAGTTAAATTTAAAAACAGCTTTTACTTTGTATAGTGAGGTAGTAAGTATACGCCAAGTAACAAAGGACGAAATAGTTGGCTATAATGCGCTATACAAAGTCAAAAATGATGCTTTCATCGCGACTGTTCCTATTGGATATGCAGATGGAATAGAAAAAAATTTTCTCCATGTTGTAATAAATCAACAAAAATATCCTATTATTGCCGATTCTATGGATATGATAATGGTTCTTGTAGATAATAAAATACAAAAGGGAATGCTTGTTGAAATATTTGGAAAAGATATTGCTATATCTGAAGTTACCAGAAAAATTGGCAAAAATGCTTATCATTTATTCAATCAAATACAAAATAGAGTACCAAGAATTCATATGACAGAAGACGAAAAAGAAGAAACGTATTATTAATAATAAAAAAGGAGGCACGCAATGGAATTTGATATTTTGATTTTGGGAAGTGACGCAAATGCTTACTATATGGCTAGATGTGCCTATGAAGCATATCACAAAAAAGCATTTTTAATCGGCAAAGATCGCTTAGCTTTTACTAAGTTTTCTAACATATTAGAAATAGAATATGAAAAAGATTTGTGGCAAGAAGAAAGTTTTGTTAAAATAATCAATCAGTTTGCAAAGAAAAGAGCAAGTAAAAAAGTATTAACAATTAGTACGAACGAGACTTATGCTGAATTTTTAATAAAAAATCGAGAACAATTAGCTGATAATTTGGTATTTGCATCGCCAGATATTAAAACTTTAACTAATTTAACCAATAAAGAAAACTTTTATAAAATGTATAAAAACAAAGGGTTAGAGTTTCCTGAAACTTTTTATTTTGATTGTTCTAAAAATACGATTTTGCCAAGTACTTTAAATTTTCCTATTATTTTAAAACCTGCAAATGTAGTAATATATAATCACTTAAGTTTCGAAGGAAAAAATAAAATTTATAAAATAGAAAATCAATTAGAACTAGAACAGACAATAAAAAAAATTATAGAATCTGGCTACAAAGATCGTTTAATTATTCAAGAATTTATTCCTGGTGATGATTCTTATTTATTTGATGCAGTAGTCTATGTAGACCGAAATGGTAAAGTAAAAATACAATCATTTGCTCAAATTGGTTTACAAGAACGAACAAAATCAATGGTTGGAAATGCAGCTGTTTTAATTAATGGCTTTAATACTACAAATGGAAATACCGTGGAAATGATGGAAAAAATAAAGCAATTTATGGAAAGTATACCATATCATGGATTTGCTGAATTTGATTTAAAATATGATGAACGAACAAATTCTTTTAAAGTACTAGAAATAAATGCTCGTCAAGGAAGAAGTAGTTACTACATTAGTGCTTTAGGAGCTAATTTGGTAAAAACATTAGTAGATGATTTAATTTATCAAATTGATTTGCAAGATCAAAAATTGACAGAAGAGATATTATTAAGTTTTGTTCCAAAAGGAATTATAAAAAAGTATATTACTAATGAAGATTTCAAGAAAGAAGCACTATATCTTTGGAAAAATAAAAAAAGAGTAAGTCCAATGATTTACAAAAAAGATAAGAATTTAAAAAGATTTTTAATGTTAAAAAAACGATTATGGCATTACTATAAAGAGTATAAAAATTGCTATTGGAGAGTGTAAAATTATGTGTGGTTTTGTTGGATTTATTGATGAAACAAAAAAGAAAGAAAAAAAAGAAATTATAAAACAAATGGCCAAGCGAATTATTCATCGTGGACCAGATGGAGAAGGCTTTTATGTCGATGATAAAGTTGCGTTGGGTCACCGTAGATTATCCATTGTTGATTTATCTGGTGGTGCTCAACCAATGTATAATGAAGATAAAAGTTTAGTAATTGTTTTTAATGGAGAAATTTATAATTATGAACAATTAAAAGATGATTTGCAAAAAAAGGGTCATATTTTTGAAAGCGATTGTGATACTGAAGTAATTATTCATGGTTATGAAGAGTGGGGAATTGCTGAATTGCTCCAAAAATTAGTTGGTATGTTTTCTTTTGTTATTTATGATAAAAAAGAAAATCAATTATGTGGAGCCAGAGATCATTTTGGAATCAAACCATTTTACTATTATAAAAATAAGAATGCTTTCTTTTTTGGGTCAGAAATAAAATCATTTTTAGAACATCCAAATTTTCAAAAAGAAGTTAATAAAAAGGCATTAAAAATGTATTTGATTTTTCAATATTCCGTGCATGAAGAAACTTTTTTTAAAAATGTTTTTAAACTAAAGCCAGGACATTATTTTATTTGGCGTGATAATGAATTAGAAATTAAGCAATACTTTGAAGTGAAATATCATAAAAAAGATAATTCAAAAGAACAGATTACAAAAGAATTGTCAGAAATATTAGAGCAATCTGTAAAATATCATCAAACTACAAGCGATGTTGAGGTGGGATCTTATTTATCAGGTGGAGTTGATTCTTCTTATGTTGTCAGTGTAGCGAAACCGGATAAAACATTTTCCGTAGGATTTGATGAAAAAGGCTTTGATGAATCGATGTACGCCAAGGAGTTGTCAGAAATTTTAGGAATAAATAATTATCGAAAAACGATAACTCCAGAGGAATTTTTTGATGCTCTCCCTTTAGTAGAATATTACACCGATGAACCAGAGGCTAACCTTTCAGCAGTTCCTTTGTATTATTTATCAAAATTAGCAAGTGAACAGGTAAAAGTTGTTTTATCTGGGGAAGGGTCGGATGAAATGTTTGGGGGATATAATGAATATTATGAGCCTACATTATTAAAAATTTATACCAGAATTCCTTTGTGTATTCGTAAATTTATTCGGTTTTTAATAAAGCCTCTGCCTCATTTTCCTGGACAAAATACTTTAAGATTATATGGTCTTCCTTTTGATGAAAGATATATTGGTCATGGCACTTTGATGGAAGAATGGGAAGCTAATGAAATCCTTTGTAATGAATTAAAAAGTAATGAGACAATAAGAGATACGCTTAAGCCTGTTTTAGATAAAATAAAAACTAGAGATACGTTAACAAAAAAAATGTATATCGATATGCATTTTTGGTTGCCACAAGATATATTATTAAAAGCAGATAAAATGACTATGGCTAACTCTTTGGAGCTAAGGGTACCACTATTAGACATTAATGTTTTTAACTATGCTAGTAGTATTCCGACAAAATATTTAGTTGAAAAAAAAGAAACTAAAAGTATTTTTCGTAAGATTGCTAATAATAAAATACCAGAAGAATGGTCAAAGAGACGAAAATTAGGTTTTCCAGTGCCGTTTTCGAAATGGATTCGTGAAGAAAAGTATTACAAAAAAGTGAAAGAAATGTTTAATCAAAAATTTGTAAAAGAATTTTTTGATCAAGCGGTAATTGAGCAAATGTTAGAGGAGCATTATCACAACCAAAAAAATAATGGTCGAAAAATTTATAATATTTATAGCTTTTTGACATGGTATAAAGTATACTTTTTAGATGAAAAAAATGTATAAAAAAATGAAATATACATAAAATTTAGAAAACATTATTGACATAAATCAACTATTCTGTTATAGTTGATTATGTCGAAAGACGGGCGTTTAGCTCAGTTGGTTAGAGCATCTGCCTTACAAGCAGAGGGTCTGCGGTTCGAGTCCGTAAACGCCCACCATTTTTTTGCCGACATAGCGTAATTGGTAGCGCAACTGACTTGTAATCAGTAGGTTGGGAGTTCGATTCTCTCTGTCGGCACCATTCTTTATGTATATATGGAGGGATAGCGAAGTGGTCAAACGCGGCAGACTGTAAATCTGTTCCTTCGGGTTCCATGGTTCAAATCCATGTCTCCCCACCACTTTAATTATTGCCTCGTAGCCAAGTGGTAAGGCATCAGACTTTGACTCTGACATTCCGCTGGTCCGAATCCAGCCGAGGCAGCCATCTTGGTTCGCTAGCTCAGTCGGTAGAGCATTTGACTTTTAATCAAAGGGTCTTGGGTTCGAATCCCAAACGAGCCACCATTAAATTGTTAGGAAACATCGATAACTTCGATGTTTTTTTCTTGTTTAGAAATTTATGGTAATTAATACAAAACTATATAAAATCATATAAAATTACACACGTAGCATACAAGTAGCATACAAAATTAATCTTCTTGATACATAAATTTTATTCATTCATCACAAAGGTTTAATTTGAATTATGAAATAGTTGATATTTTTGCCTTTCGTTTATTATAATATGACCATTTTTTTCAGATGTTTGAAAAATAGTAAAGTCTGTTTTAGAAAAAAGAAAATAATGTGTCAAATAAGAAATGAAAAAACAAGTAAATAAAAAAATCAATTCGACGTAACTCGACGTAAAAATGAAGAAAAGATAGCTATAATTATTTCCATGAGAAAGGAAGAAAAAAGTTATCTTTTTTTAGCGATTATCGGAAATTTAGTCTCCCGTGGTTAATAGATTTCGCAACTTAATTGATATACTTTTCTTAAGGTGGTTAAAGTGAAATTATCTAAGGCTGTATCTTTAAAAATATTATCAATTTGTGAAGAGAAAAATATTTCTGTAAATAAATTGGCAAGTATTTGTTGCTTGACACAAAGCACCGTTCAAAATTTAATAGCAGGAAAATCGAAAAACCCTAAGATGCTTACCATCATACGTATATGTGAAGGTTTAGAAATTCCTTTACAAGATTTTTTTGACGATGAATTATTTCAAAGTATTGAAAGGGAAGATTAAATGAAGTTTATAAAAGAAAAAGAGATAGAAATTGTTTTAGATGAAAATGATAAAGTAACCATATCCACAATGAAAGGAAATACTAGAAAAGTTATTATCTCTTGTAATAACGGAGCCTTAGAAATTGATGAAATATCAGTTGAAAAAATTCATTTATTAAGTGAGGAAGAAGAAGCGATTAAAGCCATGAAAGAATATAAAAAGAATAAAAAATAATAATTGCAGAAAAAAATAATATAGTTTATAATATTACCGGAAAAAGAGGTAATATTATGAAAAAGGAGCAAGAAAAAAAATTATTTGTATGCTTATATATTATTATAATTATTTTAATAATAAATTCAATTTCATTATTAGTAATTGCATCAAAATTAAGTCCAAGTGACGAAAAAAATAACAGTAATGAAACGACATTAGATAATTCTACATATGATGTTAGTATGTTTACTTCTTTAACAGCTCAACAGGTAACCGAAAAAATAAAAAGTGGTGACCAATTCGTATTATATATTGGCCGCGAAGGCTGTACCTTTTGTAAAAAAATATTACCAAATTTACAGAAAGCACAAACAAATTATAAATATACAACTGTTTATTTAGATATAGAAAAGGAATTACCATCAACTGCAGAATATAAAGAAATGGCTTCACTATTAAATATAAAGAAGACTGTGGATAATGAAACAAAGGAATTTGGACAATTTCAATATACACCAATGATTGCAGTGATTGATTCAGGCAAAATGGTAGATGGAATGATTGGATATAATACATATGAGAATATAGTTTCTTTTTTAGAAAAGGCTGGAATAAAAAAGAAATAAGAAAAACTCTTGAATTTTTAAAATGACTGTAATATAATGAAATTGCATTTCATTTTTGCACCCATAGCTCAATTGGATAGAGCGTTAGACTACGGATCTAAAGGTTAGGGGTTCGACTC
>CASAUJ010000047.1 GCA_949118805.1 uncultured Clostridia bacterium
AAGCACTTGGTAATGCAGGAGTTTCAGGATTTATAGGAAAAGCAGAGATGAATAGCATTGTTAAGAATAATATAGCATTAGGAAATCAAATGAAACAATACAAATTTGATGGAAGAACTGCAAATGACCAGTTTGAAGGTTTTGAAGGAAATTACGAATACGAAGAAAACACAGGAATATCTACTTTAACAAGAGAAGGGATTGACTTTACAGGAAAAATAAGTGTAGCTACAAAACAAAATGTTACCAATAGTGCATTTTATAGTGATACTTTAGGATTTGATACCGAAGTTTGGGATTTAAGCTATGTAAGTGAAGAATGTATTCCAAAACTAAAAAATTGGGATCCAAATGAAAAAACACTGATCAATAAGATAGACACCTATCAAATACATTCAGCAGATGAATTTATAAGCTTAATCAATGCCCATCCAGATGGCGTATTTGATATTCAAAATGACATAGACTTCTCTGGAAAAACGTATACAATAGGAAGTTCTGTAGTGTCAGTATTCTATGGTGAAATCAGAGGAAATAACCATACAATAACAAACTTAACAAATGCAGCGTTATTTGGACAATTTAATGGAAAAGTAGATGGTTTGAATATGGAAAACTACAGTTTTGGGGCAAAATGGAAAAATGGATTTGTCGATATGAGTATGAGTAACACTTTCAGAAGTAAAGTAGCAGCTTTTGCGCTAAAAGCATCTAATGCAACATTCACAAACATGAAATTTACGAATATGGTTGTGCTAGGAAATACGACAGTTGCTGTCATAGTGGCAGAAGATGAAAATTGTACTTATGAAAATATTGATATAAAACAAGCATATTTAAATGGTGGAAGTGCAAGAGGAAACCAAACTGCAGCTATGGTTGCTATTAAAGCAGGAGGAACCATTAAAAATTGCTATGCACAAGGTGAATTATATGGAGGAGGACTACAAAATGGTGGAGTAGTATCCTTAACCAAAGGAGATGTTACCATTGAAAATGTAATAGCCAATATGCATGTAAGTTGTGCTTCAACTAACAATGCAGCAACTTGGGGTGGATTTGTTGCCAAAGTAGGAGATGGAAATTTAACCGTTAAAAATTCAGCTATGATTCATAAACTAGAACAAAATGGCAATCCAATTAACAAGTTTATAGCAACTATAACAGAAGGAGCAAGTGTAACTTTTGAGAATTGCTATGAAAATATAGAAGCAAATGGAATAGCAAGTGACACAATAGAAGGTATTAAAACAGTTGCAAATGCAGAATTGTTAACCAAAGAATTTTATATCCATACATTACAATTCAATGAAGACATTTGGAATTTAGATGAAATAATAGAAGAAGAAATCAGAAGTGTGGATAATCAAGTTGTAAAATTTATTACTTTTGGATTAAAAAATTAATCAGATAGTATAACATTTGTAAAAGAGATTTTGAAATTTCAAAGTCTCTTTTTGAATGAGATAAAGAATAAAATTTGATAAAGCATTTACATTTTAAGAAAACAGATCTTTTTTATAAAATACTCTTTACAATTTTTTAGAACTAATATAAAATAATTTCAAATGGGATATACTAAGGAAAATAATACAAAATAGAAATAGGAAGGAATGAAATTACAAATGAAAAATAAAAACGAATTAAATTATCAAGATTTAAAAATGACTTGCCATACAAATGTATTTAAATTTGAAACAACAGAGGAGTTAGAACCAATTCAATCTGGAATTGGGCAAGATAGAGGAATAAAAGCATTAGAATTTGGATTACAAGTAGATGTAAAAGGCTATAATTTGTATTTAGAGGGACCAAGTGGAGTAGGAAAAACAATGTATACTAAAAATTATTTAGAAAAAATTGCGCCTAAAAAAAAGACTCCTTCTGATTGGTGTTACATTTACAATTTTGAAAATCCAAATGAGCCAATTGCAGTTGAATTATCAGCAGGACAAGGAAAAGAATTCAAAGATGCAATGCAAGGATTTATTAAAGAAATACAAAAAGATATTAAGAAAACATTTAATAATGATGATTTTGAAAAAGAAAAAGCATTGATTAAGCAAGAATTTGAAGTAAAACGTTCTGCTTTATTAGAAAAATTGAATCAAGATGCTTCAAAATATAATTTTCAAGTAAAAGCTGCACAAAATGGAATTTATATGATGCCAGTTGTAGATGGAAAAGCAATCGAAGAAGAGGAATTTGAAAAATTAGATGAGACAGTAAAACAAGTATATGAACAAAATTCTACTTTTGTACAAGAACAGATTATGGAAGCAATTGGACAAATAAAGGAAATTGAACGCCAATCCGATAAGAAAATTTCAGAGTGGCAATCTAATGTTGCATTACTTACCGTTAATGTACACATTAATTATTTAAAATCAAAGTATAAAAGAAATAAAAAGATTAATAAATTTTTAATAGATATCAAACAAGATATTCTAAAAAATATTTCTTATTTTTTAGAGGAAGATACCAATAAGCAACAACCTCAGCAAGGACCTAATATGAAGAAGCCAGATCCATGCTTGAATTATCGTGTCAATCTATTTATAGATAATTCTAATCGAGAAGGGGCACCAGTAATAATGGATTCGAATTATTCTTATCATAATATTTTTGGAGCATTAGAATATGAGAATTATTATGGGGCCTTAAAAACAGATCATACTATGTTAAAACCCGGACTTATGCAACGTGCCAATGGGGGATATATTATTTTTCAAGCCAAGGATTTGCTAGCAAATGGAATTTGTTATGAAGCATTAAAAAAGGCATTAAGAGTGAAAGAATTAAGTATTGATAACGTTTCTGAACAACGTTCTTCTATGGCATTAATATCTTTAAAACCAGAGCCAATTCCTTTGGATTTAAAGGTGATTTTAATTGGAAGTGCTAGTATTTATCAAACACTTTTAGCGATGGATTCTGATTTTAAAAAGTTATTTAAAATAAAAGTAGAATTTGAAGATGATGCAATCATTAACCCAGAAAACTTACAAAAATTAGCACAAATTGTACATGGATTTTGTGCCCATGAAGAATTGCCTCATTTAGATAAATCAGGTGTGGCTCGTTTAGTAGAATATGCTTCTAGATTAGCAGGAAGTCATTCTAAAGTTTCTACTCGTTTTGATAATTTAACACAAGTCGTGGGAGAAGCTGCTACTTGGGCAAAAATAGCTAGATCTAAAGTAGTAACTGCAAAATTTATTGATAAAGCTTTAGAAGAGCGAATGGAGAGAGTAAAAAAATATGATAGTAAGTATATTGAAATGATTAAAGAAAATGCATTGCTAATTAATACTTCTGGGTTTGAAGTGGGAGAATTAAATGGACTAACGGTTATGACAATCGGAGATTATACTTTTGGAAAACCAGCTAAAATCACAGTAAATACGTATACTGGAAAAAATGGAATTATTAATATTGAAAGAGAAGTTGAAATTTCAGGACCTTCTCATTCAAAAGGTGTTTTAATTTTAACTGGTTATTTGGGAGAAATGTTTGCACAAGATATTCCATTATGCTTAACAGCAAGTATTTGTTTTGAGCAGTTGTATAATGGAGTCGATGGAGATAGTGCATCTAGTACAGAGTTATATGGATTACTTTCTAGTTTATCAGGAATTCCCATTAACCAATCCATAGCAGTAACTGGATCCGTTAATCAGAAAGGAAAAATTCAGCCAATTGGAGGCGTTAATGAGAAAATTGAGGGATTTTTCCAAATCTGTAAAATGAGAGGATTAGATGGTTCTCATGGAGTCATGATTCCAGTGCAAAATGTAGATAATTTACAACTATCAGAAGAAATAATTGAAGCGGTAAAAAATAAACAATTTCACATTTATTCTGTTTCTACGATTGAAGAAGGAATTGAAGTATTAACAGGAGTTCCCGCTGGGAAGAAAGACAAAAATGGACATTTTCCAGCTGGAACCATAAATGATCTTGTTTATAAAAAACTAAAAAAATATGCAGAAATTAGTAGTGATTAAAGAAGGGACGCTCCTTAAAATCCTCATTTTGAGGATTTTAAGGAGCGTCCCTTCTTTAATCACCATAAAAACTGAACTTATCGTCAAAAAGCGGAAAAAGTATTGCAAAAAAAAGGAATAGACTATATAATAAAACCAATGATAAACTTAGGGAAGGATGTTAAAAATATGAATAAAACCAAAAGAAAAATATTTGAAACATCAATGAAATTATTTGCAGAAAAGGGATATGATGCTACTAGCATTGAAGAAATAACAGCAACAGTTGGGGTAGCAAAGGGAACTTTATATTATCACTTTTCTAGTAAAGAGGAAATCTTTAATTTTTTAGTAGAAGAAGGAATTAAACTTTTGCAAAATAGTGTAGATATCAAAACGGCTAAATTTTCTAATTATATTGACAAATTGAAAGCGATTGTATTAATTCAAATAAAAATAGTGGTAAAATATGAAAATTTAATTACTATTTTATTAAGTCAATTTTGGGGAAATGAAGCAAGACACCAAAAGTGTAGAAAACATATTTTAGAATATATTGAACAAATAGAAAATATAGTAAAACAAGGAATGGAAGCAGGACAAATCAAAAAAGGAAATCCACAAGCCATTAGTTCAGAAATATATGCTTTAATTTGTTCTAGTTTAGTGTATAAAACTAGAACAAAAGAGCCAATAGATACAATGAAAATATTCAAAGAATTTGAAAATACTGTAATAGAAGGGTTGATAGTAAAATGAGAGAGCCAATTCATAAAATGCCAAAATATGAAAATTTAAAAGAAATGCTTGAGAAATCTGGCGAAATGTATGGAAATAGACCGGCTTATATTTTTAAAACAAAGGAAGAAGGAAAATTTAAAGAAATTACACATGCAGAATTTAGAGAAGATATTAATTGTCTAGGAACAGCTTTAATTGATATGGGATTAAAAAACAAAAGAATTGCTGTTATCTCAGAAAATCGATATGAATGGGGAATGGTTTATTTTGCAGTAGTGGCAGGTACTGGGGTTGTAGTACCATTGGATAAAGCGTTACCAAAGAATGAAATTGAGAATTTAATTTTACGTTCAGAAGTAGAAGCTATTTTCTATTCTAGTAAATATGATGAAGTTATGAATGAAGTAAAAGAAAAGCAAAATTCAAATGTTAAGTTTTTTATTTCTATGGATTTAGAAAAAGAAACAAATGGAATTTATTCGCAAGCAGAGTGGATAAAAAAAGGAAGAGAATTACTACAAAATGGGAAACGAGAATTTTTGGATGCAAAAATAAATGCTGAAGAAATGGGGATTATGCTATTTACTTCAGGAACTACTGCAATGTCAAAGGCGGTTATGTTATCTCATAAAAATATTTGTGCCAATTTGTTTGATATTGCTTCTACTATTAAGGTGGATGAAAAGGATGTATTTTTATCTTTCTTGCCATTGCATCATACCTTTGAATGTACAACAGGATTTATTTATCCGATTTCAAAAGGATCTAGTATTGCTTTTTGTGAGGGAATTAGACATATTGCAGATAACATCAAGGAATATCGAATAACCGCTATGGTTTCTGTACCAATCTTGTTTGAAAACATGTATAAGAAAGTAATGAAAAATATTGAAAAAAAGGGAAAATTAGAAACCGTAAAAAAAGGAATCAAAATAAGTCAGTTCTTATTAAAAATAGGAATTGATATTCGAAGAAAGTTATTTCAAGAAATTCATAACAATTTAGGTGGAAGATTAAGGTTATTTGTAGCAGGAGGTGCGGCATTAGATCCAGAAGCAGAAAAAGGGTTTAATGAGCTTGGAATTGCTATGTATCAAGGATATGGTTTAACAGAGAGTTCACCAGTTATTGCAGCAGAAGATGATAAATATAGAAGATTAGGATCAATCGGAAAGGCTTTTCCAAGTATAGAGGTAAAAATAGAGGAACCAAATGAAGAAGGAATAGGAGAACTACTAGCAAGAGGCCCATCTATTATGTTAGGATATTATGATAATGAAGAAGCAACAAAAGAAACCATCAGCAAAGAGGGATGGTTACATACAGGAGATTTAGCTAGAATTGATAAAGAGGGGTACATTTTTATTTCTGGAAGAAAGAAATTTGTGATTGTTTTAAAAAATGGAAAGAATATTTATCCAGAAGAATTAGAAACTTTAATTAATAAAATAGAAGGAATTAAAGAAAGTTTTGTTTATGGAAGATTACAAGAGGATGGAGATTATAAAATATGTTGCAAAATTGTTTATGAAGAAGAAACAGCAGAAGAAATTTTTGGTACATTAGAGGAGGAAAAATTAAAAGAGGAGATTTGGAAAGAAGTAAAAAAGGTAAATAAAACCATACCAGCTTATAAATATATTAGAGAGATTTCAATCACAAAAGAAGATCTAATTAAAACAACAACACAAAAAATAAAAAGATTTGAAGAAATTAAAACGGTGATAAGTTAGATAAAAGAAAAAATTTATAATACGATGAATCGTGTTATAAATTTTTATTTTATTCTTACGGGCAGGGAGAAAATAGGTTGTCGAAACAAAAAGAAATATGTAATATTTTTGTAATAATTGTGTAACAAAAAAATAAAATAAAAATATAAAAAAATACTTGTAGTTTTTTCTTAGTTAATGTATAATGATAAAAGAAAAGATAAAAAGCGAGCATGCGTAAGATAAAAGGAGGTACATTACAATGTCAAGATCAGGCATAGTAAATGTGAGAATGGTTATCACAGAAGAAAAAATATTATCCAATATAGATAAAATACAAAAACTAATTAATCCTAAAAGTAAGAAGCAAATTGTTCAATTAGAAGATGATTCTTATTTTAAAGATTTAATTGAATCAATTAAAACTTATTTAATAGAATATCCAAAAAAGAAAAATTTTCCATCAAGTGTTTATAAAGCTGCTTATGGATTAGTAGAATTTGCTACCAATCAATTTGAAGAAAATACAAAAAGAATTGAAGAATTAATCCGTCAAAGAGAACAAAATATAGCACAAGCAGGACAATTAAAGGATTTATTAGAAGTAACACAAGTAGAAGATAGACAAAAAGATTGGAAAGAAAAAGTGAAAAAAGCAGAAGGTATTTTTTCGGAGGATATTATTGATACATTATTAATTGTAGGAAAGGCAAAAGGAACAGAAGAAGATTATCAAGATGCTATAAAGTTATTAAATGCTAGAATTAATAATTTAGAAACCAATTTACATATTGAAATTGATATGGAAAGAATTGAGGATAGATCAAAAGCTTTAAGTTATATTGGAATAGAAATAGCAGATGCATTAAAATCAATTCCAACTCTAATTGAAGAGCTAGAAATAAATGTAATAGAAGAGACATCAGTAGTAGGAGTTATACCAGAAGAGAAACAAGAAGTACAATATACAGAAGAAACAACATTTGAAGCAAAGCCAAGTTTATGGGAAAGAATTAAAAATAGCAAATTTATAAAAGCAGTAAAAGCTATTACAAAAATAAGAATAGTATTAGATTATTCAGATGCTCTTCCAGAAGGTAGAGGAGAAAAATAATTAAAAAATGAATTAAAAAAATTCAAATTATTAAAAAATTTAATAATTTGAATTTTTTATATGGAAAATAGAGAAATTAAAGTAACTACCATAGATATAATACCAGAAAAATTATGAAGTTCGAAAAAATTTTCAATTAGATACGGGTTGTGTGATCATTTACTATTCAACAAAGTGTTATAATAATTTAATTATGTATGGATAATATTTTTATTAATTAATATATTCCGCTCCAGTATCACTGTCAAAATCTTTTTTGCTTTTTGTAGATGATATTGTAGGAATATCAGTGCTTAGAAGGGGAGCATACGATAGGAACGATGTTGGAAGCGCATTTAAAGTTTCTTGTAATTCAGTAGGAATATAAATGGTAGTAGTGTTATTAATTGCTTGTTTAAATATTTCAAAAAATTTAGAACTATATTGATGGTCCTCGCTAATATTTAATTTTTGATATACTTGTTGCAAGTTTATTCCTTTACTTGGAGTAAAAATATGATACAAATTGTGTAAAAATTTATGAGAACCTAAATAGTAGCATCCATCATTTCTTCTTTGATAATCAGCGAGTAATGAACAATTTTTAAGTACACTTACGTTATTAGGATTTTCATAATTTGGTTCTTCAAATTTATAAGTTATTATAGAACGATTTGCATTATCACTAATGTTTATTTCTGGGATTTTTAAATAAGCAGAACGTGGGGAATAGCTTGTTTTTACAATATTACTTCCTTTTTTTTCGTATACTATAATAGTTGCTCCATATCTTAACTTTTTGTGAATAGTAAGATGAAATCCATCATCTTTATCGCAATAATTTATAAATTCTATTATTTTACCACTATCATCATGTTTTATAATATATATGTGTGGAGGTTCTCCAATTTTAGTACTTGTAATAATGAATCGATTTTTTTCTCTTTTAATCAATTTTTGTGAATTTCCATGAATTAATTGAAAATATCTGATTATATCCCAAGAATTGGGCGTGTCGATAATATCAAGTTCTGTATATTTCTTTAAATTTCTTTTCATCTTATCAAAAATTATGTTGTCTCTTTCATATTTTTCTGGTTTAATTTCTTTAATCATTGAATTCACCTCATAGATACATTATATAACAACGCCCATAAAAAGTCAACACATTATGAAAACAGCAAAAATGCAGAAAAAGGTAATTTAAAATTAGATTTACTGGTCGGAGGATATTATTGATACATTATTAATTGTAGGAAAGGCAAAGGGAACAGAAGAAGATTATCAAGATGCTATAAAGTTATTAAATGCTAGAATTAATAATTTAGAAACCAATTTACATATTGAAATTGATATGGAAAGAATTGAGGATAGATCAAAAGCTTTAAGTTATATTGGAATAGAAATAGCAGATGCATTAAAATCAATTCCAACTCTAATTGAAGAGCTAGAAATAAATGTAATAGAAGAGACATCAGTAGTAGGAGTTATACCAGAAGAGAAACAAGAAGTACAATATACAGAAGAAACAACATTTGAAGCAAAGCCAAGTTTATGGGAAAGAATTAAAAATAGCAAATTTATAAAAGCAGTAAAAGCTATTACAAAAATAAGAATAGTATTAGATTATTCAGATGCTCTTCCAGAAGGTAGAGGAGAAAAATAATTAAAAAATAAATT
>CASAUJ010000048.1 GCA_949118805.1 uncultured Clostridia bacterium
ATTTTTTCCATATATCTCTCTAAAACAATAGCACTTCTTTCATACATGTTGATGCAACCTCCAAATTCAACTTTTCCTTTTCTTTTATTCTTTGGTTTGTTTTTTCTTCTCCCCATAATAAATTACAAAAGCCATTCCCATTCCTATATTAGCTGTTATAAATTGAGTCATCCCCATAGCATTTTGTAACTGTCCCATTATCTTTTCAGGAAACATTTTTAAGACTGCAAGTCCTTCAAAACTTCCAAAAATAATCAAGACTTTTATAGCAATTCCTACTGCACCTGCAAAAAAATAATTTTTATGGTTTTCTAACATAAGATATTTGTAAGCAAAAATCAAAGCAAGATTTCCTAGCCAAATAGCAGGTATCATATATATCATATAAGGAGAAGCAGTTCCCAATACATAACCACTCATAATAGTAGAAATACTTGGCATGGTAATAATACCAATTATTTTTTTCCACCCTTTTACATTCATGGCAGTTATTATTAATGCCATATTGACAATGGAACCAACTACAATTTGTGAATGGGTCACAAGAATACTTTGTGCTCCAAAAACGATTTGCATTATTTGTGCTAAGAAACTTGGTACGAAAAAAGCTATCATTCCTATGATTATCGTTTGTAATAATTCCATCTTTTCTGAAAAGTAATAGATTGTTTTATTTATTGTATTTTCTTTCTCCATTTTTTTCCCTCTTTCTGCCTTCTATTATATCGAAAAAAAAACAAAAAGTCTACCATTATTTAAAAATTTCATCGGCATTATATTCTGTTGGTTTTAAACCTAATCTTGTTTTCATATAGCTTACTAATCCCAATGTTGTAATAAGCAAAATAATTCCTACAACAATCATGCTATTACTCGTATTGGTTATTTGCAATAAGTATGATCCCAAAAAACTAATAATAGCACGAAATACATTTCTACTAATTGCATTAACAGCATAAATTTGTGTAACAATTTTTTCGTTTGCAAAATTTCCTAAATATCTTGTTGCTAAAATGCCACTCATCCCTTTGGCAAAATTAACCAAACTAAATCCTATTCCTAACACCCATATGGTTATCTCATAAGAAATGTTTAAAACTGCAATAATCCCTATTACAAAAATAGAAAATGTGATGGTAAACAAAATAACAGATAATGATTTATTTCGAAAAAATTGATGAAATGATAATTGCTTTTTAGAACCAAATGCAGATGCTAAACTCAAAACAGCTGCTATCATTGTGATAATTTGTTCTGGTGCTCCAATATCCACTAGTAAACTAGAACGATATGTACTCATTAAGCAGAAAATCCCCCATGCTACTCCTGAATATAAAAATAAACTTCTTAACCTTTGTGAATTAGCAATAAATTTCATTCCTAACCATAGATCTTTTTTATAATTTGTTTTCCTCTTTTTTTCTTCTATTTCTGTAAAACCTAATGAAATAAAAGTTGCCAAAATAGTAAAGCATAAAGATCCTATCATAGGAATATAAGGATTTATTACATATAAGAAACCGTGAAGCAACTCCTGTTATAGCATTTAATAAATAATATCCTCTCGTTCCCTCTCCTTCTAATCTCGAGAATATTTCTCCTTGTTTTTTAGTTTCAGGAATAGAATATTGTAATAATGTAGTATCAGATATGTCTTTTAAAGAAAAACACATACAACTTACAAATTGAGCAAAAATTAAATTTCCTAAATTTTCACACCTCATAATCAATAAAATGAATATCATATTAAATAGATTGGCCAATATCGTACATTTTCTAGTTCCTATTTTATCTACAATAATACTAGCTGGGATCTGAAAGATAATCATAAAAACTGCATAAAAGGCTCCCCCTAAAACAACTTCTGAACTAGTTAAATGTTTTACTTGTGTTAAAAACAAAAATTCAATGGCATAGTAGAAAATTAAATCTAATGAAACGGCTCGATAAAGTGAATATATTTTTATATTTTGTTTTCTTTCTTTTGCTTTTTCATTCATTGGTATTTTTCTCCTTGGTTTCTTATTTTATATTTTGAATAAATTTTACCATTTGCTCTGCTAATATTTCTTCTTTTCCTTGATAACTATGATTTGCCCCTTGTATATAAGAGATATCTTTTTGTGAATTTGTTATTTTAGTATTCATCCAATTTACTAATTGCTCTGCTTCTTGCTGAATCATCTCTTTCTCATTTCCCCATCTCATAAATAAGGGAATATCTATCCTATTTAACACGTGGTATTCTGTATCTTTTCCAAAATTGGCAAAGTCAATTTTTTGGTAATCTCGTGCATAGCGCAAAAAAGTCTTCACAGTAATGGGATGAAGAAAAGCTTCTTTTGGCATAAAATCAAATAATCTCCCTTCTTGTTCCTTCTTTTCTGCTAATACTAAATATTCTTTAAATTTTTCTCCCAAATATATTTTCAATGCATTTGGAATATCTACTAAAGAAAGCAAAAGAATTCCTTTTATATTTTCTAGGATCTTTTCCTTTTGTTCTTTTAATTTATGATAGGTATATACAATTTTTGTAGAACCTAAACTATGTCCTTGCAAATAAATTTTTTGATACCCTAATTCTTTTAATTTTAAAATTGCTCCTACAATATCTTCATAGCCTTCCAATACATCTTCGTAAGAGGTTCCTATAAGCTTTTTTTCTTCTCCTTTTTCTGTCATCTTTTTCCCATATTTCACCAATTCACTGCCTCGATTATTAAACGAAAAATAATCCATTCCAATTTCTTTCACTTTTTTGGCAATGATTTCATCTCTCTCTTTTAGGGCATTACTAGCCATTCCATGGACTGCCAAAAGGATGGTATTGGTATTTTCTTTCCCTTTTTGCAAAAATCCATCCAATACCATACCATCTGTTGCTAAAAAAGTTATTTTATACACCTCTTCTTTTCCTCCTTTGTATTATTTTCTCTTTTTCTTTCTAAGGATTATACACTTCTTTTCGAAAATTGTCAAACAGAAATATTCATTTTTTTCGAACAAACATTTGACATTTTATTTTTTTATGTTATAATGATTGCAAATGTTTGTTTGGAGTTGATTAAAATATGGAAGTTTTAGATAAATTAAAAATTTTAGCAGATTCTGCTAAATATGATGCTTCTTGCAGTTCAAGTGGAAGTACTCGTAAAAATAAAAACAATGGAATTGGAAATGGACATGTTTCTGGTATCTGTCATAGTTGGGGAGCAGATGGTAGATGTATCTCTTTATTAAAAATCCTTCTTAGTAATGCTTGTATTTATGATTGTAAATATTGTATCAATCGTTGTCGTAATTCCATTAAGAGAGCTACTTTCACACCACGTGAAGTGGCTGATTTAACAATACACTTTTATAAAAGAAATTATATCGAAGGGCTTTTCTTAAGTTCTGCTGTCACAAAATCTCCTAATCATACCATGGAACAGCTTGTAGAAACAATTTCTATTTTAAGAAAAGAATATCATTTTAATGGTTATATTCATTGCAAAACGATTCCTGGTTGTGCACAAGAATTAATTGACAAATTAGGTGGTTTTGTAGACCGACTTAGTATTAATATTGAACTTCCTTCTCATGATAGTTTAAAATTATTGGCTCCACAGAAAGAAAAACAAGATATCTTAACTCCCATGACATATGTTTCAAATGGAATTAAAAAAAATCAACTCGAAAAAAGTAAATTAAAACCCTCTTTTGTACCTGCTGGACAAACAACACAACTAATTGTAGGGGCTACTCCTGAGAGCGATCTTAAAATTTTAAAATTATCCGAAGGGCTTTATCAAAAATTACATTTAAAAAGAGTCTACTATTCTGCTTATATAAGTGTAAATCAAGATAAAAATCTACCCACTCTAAAAACCCCTCCCTTACTTCGCGAAAACAGGTTATATCAAGCAGATTGGCTCCTTCGTTTTTATGGTTTTACAGCCCAAGAATTATTAAATGAATCCCATCCTAATTTTAACCCTCTCTTAGATCCCAAATGTGATTGGGCTTTACAAAATATAGATAAATTTCCTATTGAAGTTAATACTGCTGACTACTTTTCTTTGCTCCGTATTCCTGGTATTGGAATCATTTCCGCCCAAAAAATCATTCGTGCAAGACGTGAATTTTTATTGGATTTTGAAGCTTTGAAAAAACTTGGTATTACCTTAAAAAGAGCCAAATATTTTATCACTTGTAAAGGAAAATATTATCAGCACGCTTGTCAATTTAACCCCAATTTCATCCAAACTAATCTCATTTATCAAGAGCGAAATGAGTTACCATTGCCTCAATTTGAGCAATTATCTCTTTTCGACCATTTATTTCCCACCAAGGAGGATCAATTAAAATGTCTAACTGGAAACTTATAAATCAAACTTATTTATATGATGGAACATTTTATGGATTTCTTAGCCTCGTGTTCCATTGTTATGTAACAAAAACTTTACCACAAAAAATCTTTTCGGAAAAAGAATACATTTCTAATTTCTTGGATTCTACTACCTTGATCGAAACAGATTTAAAAAAAGCCCAAAGGGTGTTTGATGGTATTGAAAAAAATATCGGCTACACGACTCTTTACAACGCTTATTATGCCTTTCTATCTTGCGAAAAAAAGAAAGAAATAAATTTACTCTATTATCTTTGTGATGGTTTCGAATTAGGTCCAAAAATCAATCATAGGCTTTCTGTTTCCTATGTCTTTCAAGTTATGAGTATGAAAAAAAGAAGTTTTGGTGAATGTCATCGATTAAAAGGATTACTTCGCTTCCAAGAACTTGGAAATCATCTATATTATGCTTCCCTTCATCCCGATAATAATATCTTAGAACCTTTAGGGCATCATTTTATCAATCGATTCCTACAGCAAAACTTCATGATACAGGATAAGAGAAGAGATATTGGCTTTCTGTACAATGGGAAAGAATATCAAATAATAGACACTCATGACCTAAAAATTCCTACTATTTCAGAAGAAGAACAGAAATACCAAGAGTTATGGAAATTGTTTTTTAATACCATTTCTATTCCTGAACGAAAAAATTCAAAATGCCAAATGCAATATATGCCTAAAAAATATTGGAAAGACTTAATAGAAGAACCTTAATCTTCTATTAAGCCTTTCTCAAATTCGATTGTCATTTCACCAATTCCCGCTTCTACTTCAATGATAGCATCTCCACTACCAATTACGGATTCATCTGAAACTTTTTGTCCTGCTACTTTAAAATTCCCTAATCCTGTTTCAGCTTTTATTTGATAATCTTCTTTCTCTCCTATTAGTCCTAATTCCATTTTTCCAATTCCACAATGAATCTCTGCCTTTTCTGTAATTTTACTTTTGAAAGCTAGTTTTCCGATTCCACCTTCTAACTTTAATCTTTCCATTTCTGCTTTATGAATAACTGTTTCTCCTGCTCCTAATTTTATTTTCGCATATTGTGCAGACAATTCCTTTATGTTACATTTTCCAATTCCTATTTCTAATCTCATGTTTTCTGCATTTAAATATTCTATTTCTGTTTCATTAACTCCTGTTTTCATATTAATTTCTTCTAGTATTATGGTTTCTGGTATATAAATTGTTACTTCCGATTTTGTATCATGGATTCCCCAAAAATTTCTAATTACTTTTGTATCTTTAATTTCTAGCTTATTTTGTTTCGCCTCACATTTAAATTCATCAGAAACATTTGAAACATCCACTTTTAAGGTATTTCCTTTTTTTATCTTTAATTGACAAACACTAAGATCAATATCTAAATTAGTTATATTGGTATATTCTTGTTCCCATTTTGTTATCATAGCAGTATCTTCTGTATAATTTTGAAAAATTTCCATTCCTGTTCCAATCCCAAAAAGAATGGTAATTCCAAACACAATCATTCCAATGATTGTAATACATAAATAAATGGCAAAGGCAATGGCTCCATATTTAATTATTTTTTGAAAGTTTGTCATTTTATTTCGACACCTCCAAACATAGCTGTTCCATTAATATAAATAGTTGGTAAATTTTCATTATATTCTATTCTTGTCTTGTTTTGAACCCCTCCAAAAACAGGAGTTGATTTCACTTTAATGTTTACTCCACTTGGAACTCTTATTTCAACTCCTCCAAAAACAGCATTGGCATTAATCACTTGATCTTGTTTTAGAATTGCTTTTGAAAGATCTAATGTAACACTTCCAAAAATAGCATCTAAATTAGCTCCTTTGAATTCTTGCCCAGATAAATCTGCTTTTTGTTCTCCAAAAGTTGCACAATAGCTTTCAAAACCTTCCTTATTGTTATTTAAATTTTTGATTTTATCTGTTATTTTTTGATGAAAAACATCTTTTAATAAAATACTAATTCCTATCATAATTAAGATAAATGGAAAAATTAATTTTACAATTAATCCAAAAGATAAGATATTTTGGGCACACAATAGTAATGCAACTCCTATTACAAGCCAAATGAAATTCCACATTTTTTCACTGCTTCTGAACAATTCAATAAAACTTGGTATAATAATAAATAAAGTCCACCATCCTTGAAAGAAAATATTAATTTTTGTAATTCCTACTGCATTTAGCCCAATGATTACTCCAATTAAAATCAAAGCTACTCCCCATAATATATTTCCAAATTTTTTCATTTTACAATTCTTCCTTTCCTTCTATTATTTTTTCTATTCCCTCAAAACAGGCATCTTCTTCTGTTAAAACAATATCATAATTTTTTTGATAAATCTTCAAATTTTCTTCTATCTTTGTGTTCAAAAATCCAATTGTTATCGTTTGGTTTAATTTTTCTTTTTGTATCATATAAGTGTCTTCTATCATATCTCCACAAAGAATGGTATAGGGTCTTTCTTTCATTTTTTCTTGCCACCCTTTTGGTAGATTTCCTTCTATTTTTTTATTCATAGAATGAATGATAGGCACTTTAAATTTTTGCATTTTTCCTTCTATAAATTCGATAAAGTTACTAATGATATAGATATTATCATAATCACAATTTTGCATTTTTAAAAATTCTTCTATTACATTTCCTATTCCAGCAGATAGGATAATAATGGGTATGTTTTCTTGATGCATTTTTTCTAAAAATTCTTTGGCTCCTTTTCGAAATTTTAATGTATTTTTTTGTAATGCTTTTTGTATTTTCTTTTCTGTTACTTGGTAATGATATAGTAAATCCATACTTTTTTGATACCATTGTTCGATGTACTGCTCTTTTTTCTTTTTTTCTATTGTATAGTCAAATTCAATAGGCGCATAATAGGCATTTAATGTCTCCATTTCTTTTTGGCAAGTTTGTCCATATATTTCAATATCTAGTAATGCCATCCAAGAATCTAGGCTTTCTTTACTTGTGATTGTTTTATCAAAATCTAATAGGATATAATAATTGTGATTGGTAAGTTTCGTTTTTTTTAATTTGTCTGTGTTATAATATACCATTTTTCACCTCTGGTACTATTTTACTATACTTTTTCTTCTATTACAATCATTTGAAGTAAAAAACTGAAATATTAGTAAAGAAGTTTACAAGCAATTAGAAAAGTACAATTAAAATTATTTAACTGTACTTTTTACTCTAATTATTTTTAATAAAACTTCCATTTTCAATCGTTCCCGCTGTTACTGTTCCATCTCCTCCTTTAACTGCTGTTGAATCTTTATATACTCCTCCCGTTGCTGAAATTAATGTCCAATTACAATCTATTAACAAGTCATAAAACAAATTAATGCTTCCTCCACCAGATCCTGATCCTATACATGAATAACCATCATATGTTTTATATACTCCTGGTGCCCCATTAGCTGTAATTTTTCCGTTTGCTAAAAAAGTTCTGACATTTAATAATTAAAAGCCCTCCAGTACCATCTGAATCATGAGTTCCATGATTAGTTCCATCAATTCCACAAGGATTTCCAGCTCCAGGACCTATCTTTTTTAGGTTATAATCACCATAAATATGTATTCTTCCGTCCTATTCCTCCATTCGATTCTGCTGGATAGGCAGCAGTCCACATATCTACTGTGCCACCACCACTTCCGTCCACTATAAGATGTTCCTGCTGCTCCATTAGATGGGACACAGCAATTATTCTTACGTGTGCCTCCTCCACCGCCTCCTGTTGCACGAGCTGTTCCATTTTTTCCTGGCTCTCCATAACCTGCTCCTGAGCCTCCATTGCCACGAGTAACTCCTGCAGCAGCTCCAGTTGTTGGTATGTATTCATATGTTCCATTCGCATTTTTCCATAAAAATACATTTTCTCCTAATGATTTTGCTCCTCTCTTTGTCATACTAATCGTTCCATTATTGGTTAATGTTCCTGTACAATATACTACCATTCCTTTTGGACCACCATATCCACCACTACTTTTTACTGATGTCAATGTTACATTTTCATTAATTGTCAAGTTACCTTCCACTTTCAATACCACCGTATTTTTAGCATATCCACTTGCTGTTCCCACATCATTTGCACTTCCAAACTCATACACCTTATTTACAGGAGTCACTCCTGCTACCTCGTTTTCTCCATCTAACACTAAATCTCCTTTATGCATAATTACATTTAAAGAATACTGTTTTTCTTCAAAAGTTCCATTACTTGTTTTTCCTGTTACTTGAACTACTTATTCGCCTGCTGTTTGGATGTTTTCTATTTCTGTTAGTAAGTCACTAGTTTTTATAATATTTTTTATTTCTTCTGTTTGTTTCATTGCTGTTCTTCCATTGGTTCCTTTTATTCTAAAATAATATATTCCATTTTTACTAACGGTAAATATCTTTTTCTTATTCGTATTATTCGCATTTTCTTTTTCAATT
>CASAUJ010000049.1 GCA_949118805.1 uncultured Clostridia bacterium
TTTATCGCTTTTTGTATACACTATTGGTGTCACATCTATTGTAACGCTACAATTTTTGATTTCTTTTGTGAATGTAGTTTATTTACTAAAAAAACAGTATGTGATAAAATAAAGATAATAAAGAAAGTAGTGGAAGTATGTCAAAGAATTATCAATCGTTATTTAGTTTGAGGCTTTTAAAAAGCATTATTGGTATATTTACAAGTAACTTTTTGGTTTTATATTTTTTAGAACTTAATAATCAAAATATTTTGCCTCTTGGAATTTATTATATTGTTGTTTATTTTACCATTTTTTTAACGATTTTCTTTGTTAGAAATATTTGCAAAACAAAAAAAAGGATACATTTGCTTCACATTGGCATTTTATTAAATTTTGTTTATTTTTTATTGCTTGCCATATTAAAAGAAAAAATTATTTCTTATGTTTGGCTTATTGGATTAATTTATGGACTAGAAGAAGGTTTTTATTATTCTATTTATAACAATTTTGAATCGACAGGAATCAGTAATGAAGAAAGAGCTAAATTTATTGGTTCTTATACTGCATGGAATGCAATTTTAGGAATGTTAATCCCCATTTTTTTTGGTTCTTTGATTAGCGTTGAAGGATTTGGAAAAGCAGTAATTGTCGTGCTTGTGTTAGTAATTTTTCAAATTGCTTGTTCTCTTATTTTCAAAGATTCTCATATTCCAAGAGCAGATAAAACAGATTTAAGAGGGTATGCAAAACTAGTAGAAAGAAAAACCTGTGTTCAGAAGTCTTATTTATTGTCTATTTTTGAAGGTTTTATTTATAATGGAGCTTTTAGTAGTATCGTTACTGTTTATATTATTAAAGTATTTAGTAATAGTTTTGAATTGGGAATCTTTACCGCTTTATTTAGTTTGGTAACTTGTGTTTGTGGAATTTTGTTTGTAAAAAAAGTAAAAGAACAAGACTATCAAAAATTATTAAAATTTTCTACTTTTTTCATGATTACAGGAATTATTTTTATTATGATTGCTTGTAATACATTTACTATAATTTTATTTAATTTTTTCCTAGTCTTTTCAAAATCTTTAATGACTTTGATTAATGAAAAAAACAAATTTGATATTACCAATTTATCAGATATCAAAAATAAGTATAAAGAAGAATACTTTTTAGGGGTAGAAGGTTCTTTGATGATTGGAAGAATTATGAGTTATGGCATTTTCATTTTACTTTCTTTTGCAACAACGGGAGTAGAAACAAATCTGATTTTAGTAATTTTCACGCTTGTTATCTTTTGTTTAGGAGCTGCTTCCATTGCACTGAATAAAGAAAGAAGAGTACAGGAAAATAAAAATCATTCTATTTCAAAAAATATGTTAAAAGAATAAAAATGATTGATTATGTAATATATATTATGATATTGGTAAAGGAGGAAATTATATGAAAAATAAAAAAATTACAAGAAAAATTACCCAAGGAATGTATGTTTTAACAACTCAAAATGGTGGTTGTATTGTAGATGCGGTTTCACAGATTAGTGCAGGTGAAAATCCTCTTGTTTCTGTAGCTGTTATGAAAAAGAATTACACCAATGAGCTACTTCATACAAATGACAAGCTCGCCCTTTCTATTGTTGGAATGAACACAAATCCTGACATTATAAAAACATTTGGTTTCAATTCTATGAGAGATATCAATAAATTTGAAAAGGTAGAAACAAATGAAGTAGAAGGCGTTCCTGTGATTCTAGATTCTTTAGGGTACATGATTTTAGAAAAAGTTGATATGGTAGAAAATGATACACATACTTTATTTATAGGAAAGCTCATAGAAGCAGATGTTTTTAAAGAAGAAGATGCTATGAGTTATGGCTATTATCAAGAGCATAAAGAGGAACTATTAAAAGTGACAACAGAGGCAGGAAAAACTGCTTGGGTTTGTACCATTTGTGGGTATGTATATTATGGTGAGGAGTTGCCTGGAGATTTTGTATGTCCTATTTGTGGGGTAGGAAAAGAACTATTTCAAAAAAAATAGTCTTTTTTTTCTTTCTATGTTATACTAGTGATAGGTGATAATGTGAAAGCAATAACAATAAAACAACCATTTGCTACTTTAATTGCAGCAGGATTAAAAGAATATGAATTTAGGACTTGGAAAACAAACTATCGTGGGAAAATTTATATCCATGCAGGATTAGGTACAGATACAAAAGCAATGGAAAAATTTAAAGATTACAATTTAGAATATCCAAAAGGAGAAATCATTGCTGTTGCAGAGTTAGTAGATTGCATCATGATAGATGAGAAAGTTAAAAAAGAATTGCAAGAAAAAAATTCACTTGTTTATTCTGGGGTTATTCATGATACTTCCTTTCAGGGTTATGGGTTTCAACTAGCAAATATTAGAAAAGTAAAACCTATTTCTGTGAAAGGAAAACTTGGACTTTGGAATTATGAACCAGAAAAGCTAGAGGAATAACATGATAGAAGAAGAAATTTTTAAAGATGCTTCCTATGATAAGCAGAAGTTATTAGAGTATGGATTTCAAGAAAAAGAAGATGGCTTTTATTATGAATTTTTTCTTTATCGAAATGAATTTAAGGTAGAAATTAGAGTTTCTAAAAAAGGTGTTATAAAAGGAAAAATGATAGAATTATCTACCAATGAAGAGTTTTTTAATTTCAGATTAAATACAGATGGAGCTTTTATAAATTGTTTAAAAGAAGAATATTGTAAATTACTAGAAAATATCAAAGAAAATTGTTTTCATTGGACACCAAAGAGAACGTGTTGGGTCGTTCCCGCTAGTGTAACAAGGTATGATGTAATATCACACTTTGAAAAATATGATACGATTACTTGGAGGCAGACTACCGATATCAAATTACATGATATTGTATATATTTATATTGGTAGCCCAATTTCTTCTATTATGTATCAGTGTGAAGCGATTCGTGTCAATTTTGTAGGGGAACATCAGAATACCATGGAATTAAAACGGATAACAAAATATGAGGAAGGAATCTATACTTTACAGAGACTTCAAGAATATGATTTGAAAGCCATTAGGGGAGCTAGAAAAATGCCAGAAAGAGCAATTGAATTAATAAATGGAAAAGAGGAAAAATAATGGAACAAGAGCAAACTGTAAATTCTACTGTAGAAGTAGAACCTTTATTCAATGAATATGTAGATTTTGAGACTTTTAGCAAGTCTGATTTTAGAGTTGTTAAAATAAAAGATTGTAAAGCTGTCTTAAAAAGTAAAAAGCTATTAGAATTTACTTTAGATGATGGAACGGGTACTGATAGAACGATATTAAGTGGAATTCATGCTTTTTATGAACCAGAAGAATTAATTGGAAAAACAGTGATTGCTATTTTGAATTTGCCACCTCGTAATATGATGGGGATTGATTCTTGTGGAATGTTAATTTCAGCAGTTCATCAAGAAAATGGAGAAGAAAAATTGCACCTTCTTTTTGTAGATGACAGTATTCCAGCAGGGGCAAAATTGTATTAATGGAATTTAAAAAAAGCTTTGGTAAGAAATTATGGAGGCTTTTTTTCTTACAATTTTGTAACACAAGAAAAATTTGAATCGTGTTATAATAAAAAAAGAGGGGATAATATGAAAAGAATACTCATTATAGAAGATGATGAAACGATACAAGTTGAATTATCAGAATTATTAAAAGCTTCTGGATATGAACCAATTATTTTAATTGATTTTCAGCACGCCGAAGCAGAAATTAATAAGACCAAACCAGATTTAATCTTATTAGATATTAATATTCCTTATATGAATGGAGAACTATTACTTCAGAAAATTAGAAAAAATATGGATGTTCCAGTGATTATGGTGACAAGTAAAAATACGGAAGCAGATGAATTATTATCCATGATGTATGGAGCAGATGACTATATTACCAAACCATACAATCCAAATATTTTACTATTTCGAATTGCCAATATTTTTAAAAGACAAAACAAAAATGAAGAAATATTTTCTTATTTTGATGTTGAAATAGATAAAGAACGAGGAATTTTAAGAAAAAACAATATAGAAGTATTTCTTACGAAAAATGAAATGTTGATTTTTTCGCATTTGGTCATTCATAAAAATCAGATGGTGACTAGAGATGAACTCATGACAATATTATGGAATAATGCTTTTTATATTAATGATAATGCTCTCACTGTTAATATTAGTAGATTAAGAGCAAAATTAAAAGAAATTGGATATGAAAATGCAATTGAAACAAGAAAAGGCTATGGGTATTTATTAAATGAAGTTTTATAATTATTTGAAAGACAAATGGTATGCCATCCTTCTATTTTTGTTTTTCTTTTTTCTTTCTTTCTTACTCTTTCTGGCTTTTAAAGTAAAGATACAACTTATAATCATATTATCTATTTTGTATTTCCTCTTTTTTCTACTATTATTACTCATTGATTTTTTTAGAAAAAAATCGTTTTATCAAAAGCTTTTGTTTCAAATAAAAGAATTGGACCAAAGTTATTTTGTTACAGCGCTTTTAGAAGAGCCTAATTTTTATGAAGGAGCACTTTTTTATCAGGCGCTTTATGAAATTAATAAATCTATGATAGAAAATGTAAGGAAGTATGAATTTCAAACAACTGATTTTAAAGAATATATTGAAATGTGGATTCATGAAGTCAAGATTCCTATTTCTAGTCTAATTTTAATGGCACATAATCATAAAACGAAATTTCCTTCTAAAGGAATGGAACAAATGAAAAAAATAGAAGATTATGTGGAACAGATTCTTTACTATGTACGAAGTGAAAATGCCCATAAAGATTATCTTATTAATGAGGTATCTTTAGATAGAGTCATTAAAGCTGTAGCTTTAAAAAATAAAGATGATTTATTAGAAAATGAAATTGATTTCATTGTATCTTGTCATGAAGAGAAAGTAATGACAGACTCTAAATGGTTAGAATTTATATGCAATCAAATTATTAATAATAGTATTAAATATAAAGATGATAAAAAAAAGTCTTATATAAAGGTGACTGTCATAAAACAAAAACAAAGTATAAAATTAGAAATAGAAGATAATGGGATTGGTATACCTGCAAGTGATATGAAAAGAGTATTTGAAAAATCTTTTACAGGATACAATGGAAGAATTAGGAAAACTTCTACAGGAATGGGCTTATTCATTGTAGAAAATTTATGTAAGAAGCTTGGACACAAAATAGAAATTGAGTCTACTCAAAATCTCTCAACCAAAGTTTCTATTCTCTTTTATGAGAACAATTATTATGATGTTTTAAAGTAACCTTACAGTTTTGTAAGGTTTTTGTAAGATAAAACAAACGACAAAAAGAATTATTTATTTTATGATGATTGTGAAAGGAGTTATATTATGGAACCAATTTTAAAAATTGATAAAATTGAAAAATATTATGGTAGTAGGTCATCACTAACCAAAGCGATTGATAATCTATCATTTTCTGTAGAGAAAGGGGAATTTGTCGCGATTATGGGAGCAAGTGGAAGTGGGAAAACGACCCTTCTGAATTGCATTTCTACCATAGACCGAGTAACAAGTGGTCATATTTATGTAGGGGGTGAAGATATTACAAAATTAAAGGGTTCTTCTTTAAATCGCTTTAGAAGAGAAGAACTAGGATTTATCTTTCAAGATTTTAATTTACTAGATACTTTGACTGCCTATGAAAATATTGCTTTAGCGCTCTCTATTCAAAATGTGAAAGTAAAAGAAATTGATGCACGCATTAAAAAAGCTGCAGAAGAATTAGATATCAAAAATGTGTTAAATAAATATCCCTATCAAATGAGCGGAGGACAAAAGCAACGAGTCGCGTCTGCTAGAGCAATCATCACGAATCCAAAACTTGTATTAGCAGATGAACCAACAGGAGCTCTTGATTCAAAATCTGCAAAAATGTTATTGGAAAGATTTAATCACTTAAATGCAGCTTTAGATGCCACCATTTTGATGGTTACTCATGATGCTTTTACAGCAAGTTATGCAAAAAGAGTTATTTTTATAAAAGATGGTAAAATATTTCATGAAATAGAAAAAGGAAGCGATTCAAGAAAAGAGTTTTTTGACAAGATTATTGATGTAGTAACTCTCCTTGGAGGGGATTTAAATGATGCTCTTTAAATTATCACTTAAAAATATTAAAAAAAGTTTTAAAGATTATGCCATCTATTTTTTCACGCTCATTCTTGGAGTTGCTATCTTTTATGTTTTTAATGCGATTGATAGTCAAACAATACTACTAGATGTAACAAGAGACACAAGAGAACTTATAAAATTAATGATTAATATGTTATCTGGAGTGAGTGTATTTGTTTCTTTCATTCTAGGTTTTCTAATTATTTATGCTTCTAGATTTTTAATGAAACGAAGAAATAAAGAATTTGGTATTTATTTGACACTTGGAATGAGTAAGCGAAAAATTTCTATGATTTTATTTTTTGAAACATTTTTCATTGGATTATTATCCTTGATAGTTGGTTTAGTGGTAGGTGTTTTCATTTCTCAATTTATGAGTTTGTTAGTAGCAAATATGTTTGAAGCGGACTTAACTGAGTTTACTTTTACATTTTCTAATAGTGCTTGTATTAAAACTTTAATTTACTTTGGAATTATGTATCTTCTTGTGATGATATTCAATACGATTAATGTTAGTAAGTGTAAATTAATTGATTTATTGCATGGAAGTAAAAGAAGTGAACAAGTGAAACTCAAAAATCCAATTTTCTGTACTTTATTATTTATGGTTGGTGCTAGTATGTTAGGGTATGCTTATTATCTTGTTACGATAGGATTTGAAGAACTATCCAATGCATCAGATATCTTTTTGCCAATTATTTTAGGAACACTTTCTACGTTTTTGATATTTTGGTCTTTATCTGGTTTACTTTTGATACTTGTTACACACATGAAAAAATTCTACTATAAAGCTTTGAATAGTTTCACATTAAGACAAATTAGTAGCAAAATTAATACTACTGTATTTTCCATGTCGATTATTTGCTTGATGCTATTTATTACCATTTGTGTTTTGTCTTCTGCTTTATCCATTAAAAATTCTATGACAGCAAATCTAAAAACTTTGGTACCAATGGATGTTCAATTTACGAAAACTCGTTATCTTAGAGAAGAACAGGTAGAGGGTTCTACAAGATATGACCCAAATATGATTGCTGATTCTAATATTTCTTTACGAGAAACATTGACATTTTTAGATTTTGATATTGAAACAAATTTGAAAGAGATTGTGGAACTAGATATTTATGATATTGGGTTAACGCTTCAAGATACATTAGGAAGTTATTATGAGGAGGTTTATAAAAAATTTCCATTTATGACTTATGATACAGAAGAATATTTTATAAAATTGAGCGATTATAATCGTATGGCACGTCTTTTTGGACTAGAAGAGTATACATTAAAAGATAATGAGTACATTATAGTGGCCGATTATAAAGAATTAGCAGCAATACGAAATGAAGCATTAAAAAGGAATATTCCAATTGTGATAAAAAATGAGAAATATTATCCCAAATATGAAAAATGTAAAGATGGGTTTTTGTTTATGAATAGTACTCATTCAAATTCTGGTTTCTTTGTTTTACCAGATAAAGCTCTAAATGAAGAAAGAATATCGATTAGTATGATGAGTGCGAATTATAAAGCAAATGGAGAAGTAGAAAAAAAGCAGATTGAAGAACGTATCACGACAGAGTTAGAAAATCATCCATATTCTCTTATGACAACTTTAAAAGGAAGTACCAAGATAAAGTTATATGAAACAAGTGTTGGATTAGGAGCTATGGTAACTTTTATTGGACTTTATTTAGGGATTATTTTTTTAATTAGTAGTGCAGCAATACTTGCATTAAAAGAATTATCAGAAAGTACAGATAATAAAGAACGCTTTATATGTTTAAAAAGAATTGGAGTAGATGAAAAAATGCTTCATCAAGCATTGTTTAGACAAATTGGTATTTTCTTCTTATTTCCGTTAGTACTTGCTATGATACATTCAATCTTTGGAATCTTATTCTGTAATCGTCTGTTATCTGTATTTGGAAGTGATGAATTGTTGCCATCTATTATTATGACTGCTATATTTATGATTGCCATTTATGGAGGATATTTTATGCTTACTTATTTTTGCAGTAAAAATATGATTCGAGAAAAAATATGATATTTTTCATATTGAGGAAATAAATAGAAGTGATAAAAGATTTTTGGCTACCAGTTTTGGGTCCGTTTATATTACTATTTTTATTATTTTTAGTAATTGCAGAGTTTAGAAAGAAGTGAAGTATGAAAGAAAAGTTTGTAATTATAGTGGGAACTATTTTGTTTATTGTTCTTTGTGGTTGTTTATTTTTCTATATGGAAAGTTATGATAAACTTTACTATACAAGAGTTGATAATATGAAGATTGAAAAGTTATCAGCAAAGGAATATGAATATGAATTAGTTTCTTATGATGAAAAGGGCAAGAAAAAGAATTTAAAATTTAAAACGAATAGAGAGCTTAGAGATACTGCTTTTCTAGAATTGGAAGTACGAATTTTGGGTGTTCATTCGTGGAGAGAAGTAGAGTATGAAGAACTTCCTAAAAAAGTCCAAGAAAAGTATTGATGATAAGAACAGATTTTTGTATCTGTTTTTTTTATTTATAAGGAATTTATAATACTTTTGTAGAAAGATATAAGTAAAGAGGAAGAATTTTTTTAACATATAAGATATATTGACAAAC
>CASAUJ010000050.1 GCA_949118805.1 uncultured Clostridia bacterium
TGTATGTCTATAAGTTATATACATAGTTTTATATATGTATACAAAATTGATTACCCCAGCCAAAATAAAGGAAGAAGAAGAGGCTTGTACTAAAGTGCAAGTTTTTATTTTATTCATACATTTTTTCTTGACAAACTTTACTTTTCCCAATATTTGCTATATAATATACAAAAATAAAAAAGAGGAGAGAGAAGGATGGCTAATAATAATGAGAATAATGAAGTAGAAGAATTAGATATCAATCATTTAATGCAAATTAGAAGAGACAAATTAACAGAATTGCAACAAGAAGGAAAGGATCCTTATCAAATAACAAAATTTAATCGAACCAATACAGCAGGGGAAATTAAAGCAAATTATGAAACATTTGAACAAAAAGATGTAACGGTATGTGGAAGAATAATTGCCAAAAGAATTATGGGAAAGGCGTCATTTTGTACCATCCAAGATAGTAATGAAAAAATTCAAAGTTATGTTAGTATTAATGATTTAGGAGAAGAAAGTTATAAAGCTTTTAAAACATGGGATATAGGAGATATTATTGGAATTACAGGATTTGTATTCAAAACTAGAACAGAAGAAATCTCTATTCATGCAAAAGAGGTAACATTATTATCAAAATCTTTACGACCACTACCAGAGAAATTTCATGGGTTAAAAGATGTGGATTTGCGTTATCGTCAAAGATATGTAGATTTAATTATGAATCCAGAAGTAAAGAAAACTTTTGAAATGAGAAGTCAGATTATCACAGAAATTAGAAGAATTTTGGATGAAAAAGGATATTTAGAAGTGGATACACCTATGTTAAATACGATTTCAGGAGGAGCAACGGCGAAACCATTTATCACACATCATAATGCTTTAAATATTGATATGTATTTGAGAATTGCAACCGAATTAAATTTAAAAAGATTAATTGTAGGGGGATATGATAAGGTTTATGAAATGGGTAGAATTTTTAGAAATGAAGGAATGGATATTCGTCATAACCCAGAATTTACAACCATTGAGTTATATGAAGCTTATGCAGATTATCATGATATGATGGACATGGTGGAAGAATTATTTTCTAAGTGTGCCATGAAAGTAAAAGGAACCACTAAAGTAGTTTATCAAGGACAAGAAATTGATTTAACTCCAGGTTGGAAGAAAATCACTATGATTGATGCAATTAAGGAAGTTTCTGGAGTAGATTTTAAGGAAATACAAACAGACGAAGAAGCAGTTCAGTTAGCCAAGGAAAGAAAGCTTGAAATACCAGACAAAACAAAAGAAACAAGAGGAGATGTGATTAGCTTATTTTTTGATGAATATGTGGAAAAAACATTAATTCAACCAACTTTTATTTATGATTATCCAATTGAAATATCTCCGTTAGCTAAGAAAAAGAAAGAAGATCCACGTTTAACAGAAAGATTTGAGGTGTTTATTGGTGGACGTGAATATGGAAATGCTTTTTCAGAGTTAAATGATCCAATTGATCAATATGAGAGATTTAAAAAACAGGTAGAGGCAAGAGAAGCAGGAGATGAAGAAGCGGGAATGATGGATGAAGACTTTATTCAAGCATTAGAAATTGGAATGCCTCCAACAGGGGGATTAGGAATAGGAATTGATCGACTAATTATGCTGTTAACAGATAGTGCTTCTATTCGTGATGTATTGCTATTCCCAACAATGAAGCCACTTAATAATTTTTAATAGTAAGTTTTTTAAGGGAGATAAAAATTATGACTGAAAGAGAAAAAATGTTAGCAGGAGAACTTTATAATTGTGGAGATAAAGAATTATTAGATAGATGGCATTTGGCAAAAAATTTAGTAAGAGAATATAATAACACTTTATCAGAAGATTTAGAAAATAAAAATAGAATATTAAAAAAATTATTAGGTAATATTGAGGAAAATGTATGGATTACACCACCATTTTATGTTGATTATGGTAATAATATATATATTGGAAATAATACAGAAATAAATATGAATTGTATTTTTTTAGATGACAATAAAATCGTAATAGGAAAGAATGGGCTGATTGCACCTAATGTTCAAATATATACTGCGTTTCATCCTAATAATGCGATAGATAGGTTTGGATTATCAAAAGAAGATGGAACATTTGAGTTTTGCAAAACACAAACAAGTCCAGTCATTATAGGGGATAATGTTTGGATAGGAGGAGGAACTATTATACTTCCAGGAGTTACCATAGGAAATAATGTAGTAATAGGAGCAGGAAGTGTTGTTACAAAAGATATACCAGATAATAAAATAGCTTATGGAAATCCTTGTAGAATAATTAGGGATAATAATTAGCATAAATGACGCAATTAACAAAGGAAGAAGTAATAGAAAATATGTATTTAGTTAGAAAAAAGAATTTAGGAGGATTTAATTTTAAAAAAGGATTAAATCTAGTAATTGATTGAAGTAAGATAGACAAAACACTCTATTTAATTACTATAAAATGAAGATCTATAAAAGAGATAGAAATTAAAGAAGTATTAAAACAAAGTTTGCCTAATCAAATAAATATGGAGAAGTATATATAAAAAGGATAAATAACAACTATTGTCAGAGAGTTATTTATCATTTAAGACAGATGAGTTGTTATTATAAAACCATTAAATTAATGTGCAAATGGAAACGTCCCTTTTGCACATTGAGAAGAGGAGAGATCATGTTTAATTTTTCATTTGATAAGAGAATTATATATGTTATTATTGCGATTATGGTATTGTCAACAGTAGCGCAGTATATAAATAATCCAGGTGCATTGTTTTCGTTATTAGTAAGTATACCTGGGGTATTGATAGCCATAACTTTCCATGAGTTCGCACATGGATATGCTGCTTACAAATTAGGGGATAATACAGCAAAAAATGAGGGGAGATTGAGTTTGAATCCATTGGATCATTTGGATCCAATTGGGACTTTAATGTTGTTATTTGCGGGATTTGGATGGGGGAAGCCAGTTCATGTAAATCCAATTAATTATACAAGAAAAATATCTATGGAAAAAGGAGAAGCTATTGTATCGGTAGCAGGACCGTTGACGAATATTGTTTTGGCTTTTGTATTTGCTTTGAGTTATGGAGCGTTGCTTAAATTTGCGGGGATAGGATTTTTAGCTTCTACTGTGGGAAAGATTATAACAGAAATGATGGTTTCTACCATATTTGTAAATATAGGTTTAGGTGTATTTAATTTAATTCCCTTACCACCATTAGATGGTTCCAAAATTATCTTACCATTTTTGCCTTATCAGGCAAAACAATGGTTTCAAAATAATGAACAAATCTTTTACATTCTATTTGTTGTCATATGGATAACAGGAATTGCAAGTATCATAATTGCACCACCAATTGAATGGATTTCCACAGGTATCATGTCATTGATGAAAATGATATTTCAGTTGTAGATAACGGATTAGAAGGGGAACGATTGAAAGATGGAAAAAGATATTTTAACTATGCGGAATTGAATCAAGTTGTGATGAAACCTCTGTATCTATTGTAAAAAATGGTAGAGAGGTTCTTTCGAATATTATAGATACTCAAATTCCTATTCATGAAAAATATGGAGGGGTAGTGCCAGAAATTGCTTCTAGAAATCATATTGAAGCCATTTCAAGAGTAGCCAAAAAAGCTTTAGAAGAAGCAAAGATAGATTGGGAAGAACTAAATGCTATTACACCAACCTATGGACCAGGTCTTGTAGGAGCTTTATTAGTAGGAGTTTCTTATGCGAAAGCACTTGCTTTTGCAAAAAAGATTCCACTAGTAGGTGTGAATCATATTCAAGGACATATTGCTGCTAATTATATTACTTATCCACAATTAAAACCTCCATTTTTATGTATTATGATGTCAGGTGGAAATACACAAATTATTCAAGTAAAAGATTATACTAAATTTAAAGTATTGGGAAAAACAAGAGATGATGCAATTGGAGAAGCTTTTGATAAAGTAGCTAGAGTAGTGGGACTTGGCTATCCAGGAGGACCAAAAGTAGATCAACTTGCACAAGAGGGACAACCTAATATAACATTACCCAAAACACATTTTGAGGAAGATACATTAGATTTTAGTTTTAGTGGGATCAAAACAGCAGTAATTAATTTACATCATAAAATGCCTTATATCAATAAAGCTGACTTATGTGCTAGTTTTCAAAAATCAGTAACAGAAACTTTAATGGAAAATTTAGAAAAAGCAGTAAAACAAACTCGTATAAAAACAATTGTACTAGCAGGAGGGGTGTCTAGTAATTCTTATATTAGAAAAGAATTTTTGGATCTGGAAGGGAAAGGAATTAAAGTCTATATGCCAGATTTAAAATTATGTACAGATAATGCTGCTATGATAGCATCAGCTGGTTATTATAATTATATAGCAGGTATTCGAGATAACTTAGATTTAAATGCAGTTCCAAATTTAAAATTAAACGAATAAGAAAAAGAATGGAGAGAATGAATGGCAATTTATACAATAGGAGATCTTCATTTATCTTTTCATCAGAGTAAACCAATGGAGATATTTGGAGATCATTGGAAAAATCATGAAGAAAAAATAAAAAAAGATTGGATGGAAAAAGTAAAAGAAAATGATTTAGTTGTAATACCAGGTGATTTTTCTTGGGCAACCTATTTAGAAGATACTTATAAAGATTTTTTATATTTAGATTCCTTACCAGGAAAGAAAATATTAATGAAAGGAAATCATGACTATTGGTGGACAACTTTAACAAGAATGAGAAAGTTTTTAAAAGAGAATGCTTTAAAAACTATAGATTTTGTATATAATTCTGCTTATGAATTTGAAGATTATATTATTGCAGGAACAAGAGGATGGGGACAAACAGAAGAAGGAGAAGATAAAAGGCTTTTAAAACGAGAGGTAATAAGATTGCAATTATCTCTTGAAAAGGCGATGGAATTAAAAGGAAAGGGAGAAAAAGAAGTCCTTGTATTTTTACATTATCCACCAATTACAAGTGGAAATATAGTTCGTAATGAAATGAGTGATTTTATAAAAGTGATGAAAGATTATAAGATAAAAAAATGCTATTATGGACATTTACATAGTACATCTATAAAAGAAGCAGTAGAAGGAGAATGTTATGGGATTTCATTTAAGTTAGTTAGTGCAGATGGCTTAAATTTTAAACTTTTGAGAATAGGGTAAAAATTTAAGCAGAAGTGATTTTTGAAAAACAGAAAAGGAAGAAAGATATGGATTTGAATAAAGATGTAAAGTATATAAAAGGAGTAGGCCCCAATCGAGTACAATTATTAAATAAAATAGGAATTTTTACATTAAAAGATTTAATTACATATTATCCACGAACCTATGAGGACAGAAGTAAACCAAAAAATATTATAGAATGTATAAATGAGGAAGAAGTATTGATAGAAGCTATTGCTTGTGGAAAGGTTTCGGAAGTTCGATTAAAAGGAAAGACGATGCAAAGACTACTGGTAAAAGATGAGACAAGCAGTTGTACAATCACTTGGTTTAATCAAAGTTATTTAAAAAATAAATTTAATTTAGGGCAAAAATATAAATTTTATGGAAAAATCATGAATCATTATGGAAAATATACAATGACATCTCCTGTATTTGATGAAAATAGCCAAAATTTTAATACTGGAAAAATTATTCCATTATATCCATTAACTTATCAGCTATCTCAAAATGTTTTAAGAAGGATTATAGAAAACGGATTATTAGAAGTGGAGAATGAATTAAAAGAGACGTTGCCATTTTATTTATTAGAAGAGTATAAGCTAAAAGGAATTAATGAAGCAATAAAGCAAATTCATTTTCCAAAAGAATTTGAGGAATTTAATCAAGCAAGAAGAAGATTAGTTTTTGAAGAATTATTGACTACCCAATTAGCACTTTTACAATTAAAAAATCATAATAGAGAGGAAGAAAAAGGAATTTCCTTTGATAAAAAGGTGAAAATGTCAGATGTGATTCATCAATTACCGTTTTGTTTAACAAAAGCACAGTTAAGAGTATTAGAAGAAATTGATCATGATATGGAAGCAGAAATATCTATGAATCGACTTTTACAAGGGGATGTTGGATCTGGAAAAACAGTAGTAGCAATGTGTGCTGCCTACAAAGCCGTGAAATGTGGTTATCAAGCTACAATTATGGCACCAACAGCAATTTTAGCTACACAACATTTAGAAAATTTTCAAAAAATTTTAAAAGAATTAGAAATTCGTTGCGAATTGTTGACTTCTGGTATTTCAAAAAAGAAAAAGGAAGAGTTACTACAGAATTTAGCAGAGGGAAAAATTGATATTTTAATTGGAACACATGCAATCATAGAAGAAAATGTGAAATTTAAAAATTTGGGATTAGTAGTAACAGATGAACAACATCGATTTGGTGTGAAACAAAGAACTAAAATTGCAGAAAAAGGAGAAAATCCAGATGTATTAGTTATGACAGCCACGCCGATTCCAAGAACATTAGCACTCATTTTATATGGGGATTTAGATATTTCTATTATCGATGAATTACCACCAAACCGAAAATCAGTAGAGACTTTTGCAGTGTCTAAAAAAATGACAGAAAGAGTAAATGGTTTTATAGAACAGCAAATAAAGGAAGGAAGACAAGCTTATATTGTTTGTCCACTGGTAGAAGAAAATGAGGAACTTGATTTAAAATCAGTAGAACAGTTGTATGATTCTTATCAAAAAGAAATTTTTCCACATTATAAAGTAGAATATATTCATGGAAAAATGAGACCAAAGCAAAAAGATGAGATTATGGAAAGATTTAAAAGGGGAGAAATTGATATTTTAATTTCAACAACGGTAATTGAAGTAGGGGTGGATGTTCCAAATAGTAATATCATGGTAATTGAAAATGCAGAAAGATTTGGTTTAGCACAACTACATCAATTACGAGGAAGAGTAGGAAGAGGGGAATATCAATCTTATTGTATTTTAAAATTTGAAGGGAAAAGTGAAACCGTAAAAGAGAGAATGAAGGTTATGTGTAGTACAAATGATGGTTTTATGATATCTGAAAAGGATTTGGAATTAAGAGGATCAGGAGATTTTTTTGGAACCATGCAACATGGTTTACCAGAATTTAAAATTGCTAATTTGTTTGAGGATATGCCAATTTTAAAACTAGTTCAGAAAATTGCTATTCAGATATTACAAGATGATATAAAATTGGAAAAGGAAGAAAATGAAAAACTAAGAAATTTAATTCAAGATAAGTTTATGAAAAGAATTGAGATCTAAAATTTGCAAAATTATGTAAAATGTAGTAAAATAAAAGGTAATGTCTAATAGACAAGGAAACCAATAGAAATATATTCTAAAGGAGGACACAGAAAATATGTGTACACAATTAGCAAAAGAGCTAAAAATGCGGAGGGGATATGCAGATGTAGTGTATTTCTTCAAAACAGCAAATGTCCGCAGAGATGTGATAGGGTGTGAGTTTTTAGAAATTGCAACCATGTACTATCTGAAAGATCCCAGTTTAGAGCCGGAGGAGATCCTTAAATTTGTTGCAGAAAATGCGACAAGAGGACACTTTGACGAAAAGGATTGCTTAAATGAAATGAAGAAAGCGATTGAAACAATTCATGTAAGCAATTTTAGAAAATTGGACAAAGACAATGCTGTGTTTGATTTCATTGAGAATGCTGCAACTGAAATCCGGCTGAGGAGTCTTCTGGAAATAAGAAGATGGGGAGAAAACCTTACAGCAATTACAGAGAAAACCATGACAGTTTTTTGTACTGTAACAATCCAGAGAATAGCTGAACCTAAAGTATCTTTTCAGAATTTATTGAGGTGTTTAGCTAACGAATGTCAGTCAGAATATGATGAGTTGGTATTGGAACTCTATAAGGTGGTAAGGAATCAACCGTATGCAAGTAGTGTGAAGGGAAAATCAGAAGAAGAAATCCTGAAAATGATGGCACAGGATGTGGAATATTTTGTTTCACTTGCTATCAAAAATTTAAACCAAATGATTTTCTAAAGTTTTAGTTTTTTTGTTTGAAAAGGGCACCTTTGCAGGTGCTCTTTTCGTTTGGTTTAATTACTTGACTTTTTAAATAGAAAATAGTATGATTAAAAGGTAAGTAGAAAAGGATGTTGATAGAATGTTACAAGTGATAGGACGATTAATAGGGGTAATAATAGTTTTGTTAGGAATTATTTTAATTTATGATGCACGAATTATAACCAAAAGATTTTTTAGTTTTGGGGATCAAAATGATGCTACTCAACGGATTGAAAATTCTTGGATTTTTTATAACAATTTTGGGTGGATTGATTACATATTTTGTATGATTTTAGCTATTAGAAAGAGCCAAAAGTAGTGATAATTATTTTAAAAAAAGAAAACAAAAAGCTTAAAAAATAAAGAAAATGACTTGACAATGGAAATGGAAATATGCTATGATAACTATTGTTAATTAGATATATGCGGATGTGGCGGAATTGGTAGACGCGCTGGTCTTAGGAACCAGTGTCAACGACGTGGGGGTTCGAGTCCC
>CASAUJ010000051.1 GCA_949118805.1 uncultured Clostridia bacterium
GTGCTACCTTGGTAAGGTAGAGGTCACGGGTTCAATTCCCGTTGGAAGCCCCATAGAAAAAAGAAAGTTGTTAATTTTTTAACAACTTTCTTTTTATTCTTTATTGCTTATTTTCATCAAACATATTTTTAATTGCTTTTTTACGGATTCTTTGTATGGCATTATCTACGGATTTTACTGGTGCTTCTAATTTTTGGGCAATGATCGTATAGCTTTCTCCTTTGATAAATCGATCTAATACTTGTTTTTCAAATTTACTTAGTGATTTATTCACTGCATTTTCAATTTCTTCATAATATTCTTTTTTCATGACTGTTTCTAATGGATCTTCTATTGTTTTACTATTAAAGGTATCTATTAATTCAACACTGTCTTCTTCATTGTTATCATAGGCTGCTGTATTTAAAGATAGATAAGAATTTAATGGCATATGTTTTTGTCTATTAGAACTTTTTATGGCTGTAATTAATTGCCTTTCAATACAAATATTGGCAAAGGATTTGAAAGTATTTTGTTTTTCTTGGTTGAAATTTTGAATCGCTTTAAATAATCCTATCATTCCTTCTTGTACGATATCTTCTTTTTCGGCACCAATGATAAAATATTTTCCTACTTTTGTATTGACTAAATTTTTATATTTTTCTAACAAATAGGATAAAGCTTTTTCATCTCCTTCTTTGATTAAAGAAACGATCTTCTCATCACTCAACTGATTATATTGATTCGTTGTATAATATACATTTTCATTTTGCATTTGTGCTTTGTATCCCTCCATAATGTGCTTTTTTACCATTATATATGTCAAATTTTGCAATGTCAAGCAATTTTATTGTTTTTTCTGCTTTTCTTTTATTGTATCTTTTTCTTGTTCAATAAAAAAAGAGGAACATTATCACATGTTCCTCCAAAAAATGATTTAATCTATATGAATGGCTGGAGTGTTTATACTAAGATGCCATAAAATGGGAAATTAACTTGCTTCTTCTATGCCACCACAATATCCCACCCTTGTGCATTTGCCATCTACGAATTTATGTTTGTATTCAATGTAGTACATAATTCTACACGTCTTACAAATAAATTCATATCTGGAACAATATGCTTCTGGTGATGGATTTGGATTAGCTTTCTGGCTTGCTGATACTATTTCCAGTTTATAAGCGGGACTCTTTATTAAATCCATAAGACTCATTTCATCATAAGTATCATAACCATGATCATGTGCAGGTATCTGTTTTTCAGCATGACAGTCTGGACATTTTACGATCGTATCCCCCATATTCTTATTATATTCAAAAACATGGTCTTTAACTTCTCGTTCCTCACTACAAAAGCAATACCGTATATGGGTATCGGAATCCCTATTCTCAAAAGGGCCAAATACATGATTAACATGAAGTGTCTTTCTGCAACTGTCCTTGCATAGTTCACATTCATAATACTCATATATTTTAAAATCGCTTTCTTTTACCGCAGTTATGTCGCCAACTGGTATACATTCCCCTTCTTCTTCCTTATGATCTCCACATGTTTTACAATCTTTTACTTCCAAATGGACATCGTTTACGTCTTTTGGTTTATATGAAGTGATTTCATAGTCACATGCTTCTTCTTTGCTTTTTACAATTACCTCACTACAAACAGAGCAAGTGTAAGAAGCTTCTAATACATGTGTACCATCTCCATTGGAAACCTTAAGAGAATATGTCAAAGTTTCAGGTTCTGCATGTTGATGAGGACGAGCTTGCTTATGGTTGCATTCCTTACAAGTTCGCTCTTCTGTGGAATTTTCTACATAATTCCAATTGGTAAATTGGCAGCCTTTTTCTTCCCGCTCTGTATAAGGTCTACTACAACTTGTACATGAATATGCTGTTTCCAGTGTATGCATTTCATTTTCTTTATATACAAATTGTTTTTTAATAACAGAGTAAGAATGTGGCTGTGTTTCTTTTTTTCCACAATGGGAACAAACTCTTACTTCCTCTTTGGCATCTTTGGCTACCCATACTCCCCAAATATGTTTTTCGGGAAGTGTTGGTTGCTCACTTTCCTGTGTTTCATCCACAGAAGAAGTAGGTTTTTCACCTTCTGGTGTTTCATCCACAGAAGGAGTTGTTTCGACACTGGAAGATGATTCTTCCGTAGAAGTTTCGTTTTCTACCGATGTTTCCTCGGTAGAATCTGATGTTTCTCCACTCCCTTCAGAAGTTTTTTTCGTTTCTTCCGTTTTTCCCTTAGGTTTCGTTGTCTTGTCTCCTTTTATCGGATTTTTAACACCATTCATTTGGGTGTCATTGTTTTCCGAAGAGCTTTCGCTTTCTGTTTTCGACACTGTCTCTTCGTTTTCTTCTTTTTGATCCGATTTCTTAGATTCAACAGGCCTGGTTTCTTCCGCCTCTTCTGTGGTGGGCTCCTCCTTTACCTCTACAATGTTTGGCTGTTCTTCTCTTTTTTTGGAATCCTTTTTAGATCCAATTGCAATACCAATTACGGTAAAGATCAGAATCAGTGTGATACAGGACATTATTCCTACTTTCCATTTTTTACTCATTTTGTCTCTTCTCCTTAGATATTAACTTGTCAACGAGCTACTTTTAAATCATTTTTTATAAATTGTAACAAAAACCTCTGTTACTTCTATAAAAAGGCACACTCCATGCCAATATTATGTTTATTATATAACAATATTGTTAAAAAAGCAATTCTTTTTTACGAATTTTTCTTCCCTAAAAAAAGCTCTAGGCCTATAACACCTAGAACTTCTTTCCTTTTATAAATCCAATTCTTCTTGAATCATTTTCCATACTTCATCTAATTCCATACCTTTTTGCCAAGAGCCTATCCCTGCTAAACTATTTTCTTTTACTAATGAAATTTTTGCTTTTAAAGATTCAATATCCTCGATCCAAATTTGTTTTTTATTTCCTTTTTCCGTATATTCCACATAATTTTGCTTTAATTTATCATCCCATTGTTTTTCTGCATCCTCTGGAATCGTTTTTTCTATATTTTTCATTGCAATTGTTTTACTTGTTACTTTCCCTTGTCCATCTGTTGTCCAAACTCTAGTATAAAATGGAACTGCTAAAATAATTTTGTTTGGATCAATTTCTTCTGTCTGCAAAAATTTGTTTAAACTCAATTTTACCCAATCATATCCTGCTGTTGTTCCTGCTTTTGTACTAGAAACACCATATTCATCATAAGCCATAAATATAATATAATCTGTAACTTTTCCTAATACATGACGATCAAAACACATTGACCAGGTTTCTCCTCCATCTGGTGCTGTTACATCCACAGAAGTAACTTTTCCTATTTCTTTTAATCGTGGTGTCAATTCAATCATAAACCTAGAAAACATCTCTTTATCTTCTTGTTTCATATTTTCAAAATCGATATTAATCCCATCTAATTGGTATTTTACACAAGCATTTACGAGTTTTTCTATTAATTCTTGTCTTTTCTCGTAATGATTCATAATATTAGAAGTAATGGATAAACTTTTTGTTGCTGCTTCACTATTAGAAAACATTGGCCAAACTTTATATCCATTTGAATGAGCCCATGCAATATAAGCTTCTCCTTTTTTCCCTATATTTTCTTTAAAATTCCCATTTTCATCTAAATAAAAGAAAGCAGGAGATACCACATTAATTCCTTCTATTTTGGTTCCATTTCTATCTGGAGCAGATGCAACTGGTGAAAAATAATCCCAAGTTAAATTGATTTTTCCTTCTATTTGTTTTTCTTCTTCCATTTGCTCACGAACTGTATATTCATTTTCTAATTTATCGGCTTTCACATAACCTAATTTTCCCTTCTCTGTTCGAATTCTTGCATATCCATTTTTTGAAGAAATTACGATAACACTTTCCCCTTTTTGAATTCGATCTACTGTTTTTGCAACTAAATTCGTAGATGATTTAACAGGTAAGTTAGAAGAAACAATCGCTCTTTTTTGTTCTTTCTGTAAAGAATCCATTGTTATGACTTTGGTTTCTTTTATATTTTGAATTTCAATATCATACACATCTTTCATTTCAGATATTGGTAAATATTCTATTTCTCCTTTTTTGATGGCATGTGCATAAATGTTTTTTTCTGATCCATTGATTGTTATTTTATTATTTTCAAAACCAACTGTTGCAATTTTTTTATCGTAAGTAGTTATTATTTGGTTTGTTTCTTCGTCATAGTAAATATATTGATCAAAGAAATTAGCAAGATCTGCTTTTGAAAGATAAATTACATCATCTTGTATCAAAATATCATTCTTTAAGTCAGATGTAATATTTCGATTATTAATTACTAAATTTGTTTTCTTATTTTGATCTAATATGATATAATCATTTGCAATAAAAACAGCCACTCCCAATACAACTACTGCTATTATAACAAATAAAATTCTTATGATTGTTTTTTTCTTCTTTTCTATTTCTTCCCTTTCCATTCTTTTTTGTTTCTTTTTTGTTTCTTTTATTTCTTCTGTCATTTTTTCCTCCTTATTTCTTTTTTCCTACTATATCACAAAACATTTTTTTAGCCAATAAATTATCTAAAATTTTAATATTATTTTTTTCTTTTTTTAAGTTCTTCTTTTTGTTCTTTTGTCATTCGATAAGATTCTATTGCTTTTTGTAATGCTTTGTTATAAGTGAATTTATCTAAGGTTGCCGTTTCCAAATATAACATAGTTTCTTTATAAAATTTAATAAGACAAATTGAAATTGCCCATGCAATTGCCATTTGTACATAATAGTCTTGACTGGAAATCTGATTAAAAATTTCAAAGTTTCTTTTTAAATATTCTTTTTCTATATAAAAATCCAAAATCATGACAATACCAAATCGAAGTTCAAATTCATGGTTTGTTTTTAAGTATGTTTGTAAAAATTCCCACATTTCTTTTTTATATTTTTTCGTTATTTTTAATCCTGCACAGAAAACATCACATATAGCCCAATTGTTAATTTTAATGACAAATTTCTCAATTTGTTTTTTTATGCTTTCAAAATCTTCTTTCATCATTCCTATTAACATGCCTTGTAACAAAATTTCTTCATAATATTGATCGTCTATTTCTTCTAATATTTTTTCTATTTTATATTGGTTGGCTAATTCCTTCGCATAATTCCTAAGAATTGGTACTCGAACTCCTATTATATTGTCAATTCCTGGACATAATTTACGATGAAAGTTTTTGTATTTTGTGTCAGATAATTCTAATAATCTTTTTTTTATTTCTTGTTTCATTTTCTTCTCCTCTTTTAAGATACTGTTATTATACCATATGTTAATCATTTTACAATCTCATAATTTCTATTTTCTTGCCTTCTAAAATTCATAGAATTAACTGTTTCTTTCTTTTTTGATATTTTATAACATATTTTTTTCAAAAACATGCAAATTTTTTATTCTTTTGGGAAAAATATTTTTAAGGAGAGTATTTTTATGTTTAAACCTGAAACAATTTATTTTGAAAAAGAAATAATTCATTATCCATTAGGAAAAGAGTTACTCAAAAAATATAAAGACATTCCTAAATTAGAAATTGAAAATCATAATAACATTGAAGAAATGAGAAATAAATCCAATAAGGATTTCCCATACATGAAAAAAAACTTAATTATTGGAACAAGAAAAACACATAAATTTGTTCCTAATAATAAGATATCTGATTTCTTGGTTCCTTATACTTCTTCTGGTTGTACAGCATCTTGTATGTATTGTTATCTTGTCTGTAATTACAATAAATGTGCTTATTTACGTTTATTTGTAAATCGAGAAGAGATGTTAGATAAAATAATAAGAACTGCTAATAAGTCAGAAAAAAAACTAGTATTTGAAATTGGAAGTAATAGTGACTTAATTTTAGAGAATACCATTACTGGTAATTTAAAGTGGACAATTGAAAATTTTAAAAATGTAGAAAATGGCATTTTGACCTTACCTACTAAATTTGATATGGTAGAGGATATTTTACCTTTAGATCATAAAGGAAAAGTTATTTTACGTGTAAGTGTAAATCCAAGTGAAATTATTCAGAAAGTAGAATTTGGAACCTCCTCTTTAAACAACAGAATTCAAGCTATTAATCAATTGAGAGAAGCGGGATATGAAGTAGGTATTTTAATCGCACCAGTAATATTTCTTGACAATTGGAAAACTCTTTATTTAGAATTGATAAAAAAATTACATTCTGAATTATCAGAAAAAGTAAAACAAGATGTATTTTTTGAAATCATTTTTATGACATACAGCTATGTACATGAAAAAATAAATGAAGAAGCTTTTCCCAATGCCATTTCTTTACTGGATAAGGAAAAAATGACTGGCAGAGGAAGAGGTAAATATTGGTATAGAAATCAGATTAGAGAAGAAGGAAAAAATTTTTTTCTTGCTAAAATGCATAAATTTTTTCCCAATAATATCATTAAATATATAGTATAATCCAACCATACAAAGTATGGACTAAGAATGTTTATTTAAAAATTGTAACAAAGTTTGATTAAAATTATCTTTTGCCTCATAAAAAGTTCCATGTCCTGCTTTTTCAAAAGGATATAAAACAGAATGATTGATTTTTCTATGCATTATTTCTGCCATACCAAAAGGACATATTTTGTCTTCTCTTCCATGAAAAATACCTGTTGGTACATGAATATACTTTAAATCCTCTAATAGATTTTCATCTCTTAAAGTAATTAAAGAATTCATTTCTCCTAATCCAGAAGCTGTATTACTTAAATTTTGAAACCAGTCTATAAAAGGTTTTGACGGTTGTTTATAAAAGAAGATACTTCCAAAATATTCATTTAATTTAGGTCTATCATTACGTCCCATTTTTATTAAGTTATTCGTATCTTCTATCGATTGTCCATATGGATTGTCGTAAGATTTACAGTAAGAAGGAACAGCAGCATCCAATAAGCATAATTTTCTAACACCATATCCTTGGTACATTTTCATGTATCTTGTGACAATCGCCCCACCCATTGAAAATCCTAATAAACTAAAGTCCCACAAATTCAAAGTATATATAACACTGTATAAATCTGTCGCAAATTGATTATATTGATAGCCTCTGCTTGTTACATCTGAATTCCCAAATCCTCTTAAATCTATGGTGATGATTCTATAATTAGCATGTAAAAGAATGGGAAGTTGATATTCAAACATTTTGTGAGATAAAGGCCAACCATGAACTAATATAATTGTTTTTTCTCCATTTGGATTTAATT
>CASAUJ010000052.1 GCA_949118805.1 uncultured Clostridia bacterium
GTATTTATCGCTTTTTGTATACACTATTGGTGTCACATCTATTGTAACGCTACACGCTATTTTTTTTAAATTTAAAATTCTTATTTTTAATTCTAGAGCAAGTGTGATATAATGAATAAGATACTGCAAATGATTGGAGGATTACTATGACGTTTGATGGAATTGTAATATTATTAAGAAAATTATTAGATGTATTGCTAGTTTGGTGGTTATTATATTATATTTTAAAAAATTTACGTAAAAATGTAAAAATGGTGTTATTATTTAAAGGAATTTTGATTTTGCTAGTTTTAAAAGTAATTAGTGATTTGCTAAATTTGGTTACTATCAATTATTTATTGGATTATGTAATTATGTGGGGCCCTTTAGCGCTGATTATTATCTTTCAGCCAGAAATTCGTAATGTCTTGGAACAATTAGGTAGAAGTCAATTGTTAGGAAGACATAAATTACTCACAGTAGATGAAAGAGAAAAAGTAGTGTATGAAATTATTCAAGCTCTCGATTATTGCAAAAGAGCAAGAATTGGTGCACTAATTGTAATTGAAAGAGACCATAGCTTGAATGATTATATTGAAAAATCAAAAAAATTATATGCAGATATTTCCAGTGATTTATTAGAGTCTATCTTTTTTCCAAACAATCCATTACATGATGGTGGGGTAATTATTCAAGGCGATAAAATCACTAGTGCAGGAGCAGTGTTTCCAACAAGTGATAATTTAAAGATTAGCAAAAGGCTTGGAACAAGACACCGAGCAGCCTTGGGAATTTCAGAAGAAACTGATTGTATTTCATTGATTGCTTCAGAAGAAACTGGAAGACTTTCTATTGCTTTAGGTGGAGAATTGCATTACAATTTAACATTAGATGAAGTAAAACTGATGTTATTAGATGAATTACGTCCAAAGAAAGTAACAACAATAGAAGAAGAGGAGGAGACGATTGATGAAGAATCTAATGCAAGCAATGAATAGTTTTTTTAATAAAATATGGCGCTTTATTGATCGTAAAATTATCGTTCCAATTACAAAATTGATTTTAAAATTAACGGGAAATTTTGACCGCTCTGGAAAACGTTTTGAAAATTGGTTATCTAGACCAACTACGTTATTATTTATTTCATTATTTTTGGCTATTTTTATATTTGTTGTTGTAGACCAAAAAATACTAAGATTTTCAGAAAGCTCAGCAGAAGTATTAACAAATCAACCAGTCACAGCAAAATATAATGAAGAAGCTTATGTAATTGAAGGATTACCTGAAACTGTTGATATTACATTAATCGGTTCAAAAACAGACTTATTTATAGCAAAACAATCTCCATCTTATGATGTGAATGTCGATTTAACTGGTTTAAGAGCAGGAACACATAAAGTGAACATCAAATATAATCAAGTTGCATCAACATCTTTGGAATATAAGGTAAATCCATCTTCTGTAACAATTAATATTTATCCTAAAATTTCTAGAACCAAAACATTATCATTAGACCTTTTAAATAAAGATAGTTTAGATTCAAAATTGGTAGTGAAAGAAATGAGAGTAACAGACGATAAAGTCATTGTGAAAGGTGCAGAGCACCAACTTAATAAAGTTGCAACAGTAAAAGCATTAGCAGATGTAAAAAATATGGTGAAGCAAGAAACGGGAACAACTACTTTGAAAGATGTTCCGTTGAAAGCTTATGATAGTGCTGGAAATATTATCGATGTTGAAATAGTACCTTCTAAAATTGATGTCGATTTGGTTGTTACTTCACCAATGAAAGAATTACCTATTAAAATTATTCCAAAAGGAACTGTTGCATTTGGGAAAGCAATTAGTTCTATTGAAAGTAGTGAGTCAACCATAACGGTATATGGAGATGAGGCTGTAATTTCAGAACTACGCTATATCCCAGTAGAAGTTGATGTAAATGATTTAAAAGAAAATCGTCAGTATAAATTGGGAATTTCAAAACCAGCAGGAATTACATCAATGAGTGTTAATAATATAACTGTAAATATTAAATTAGATGATTCTTCTGATAAAGACATTAATAATGTTCAAATTGAATACCGTAACTTAGGTGAAGGTTATACAGTTCAAGGATTGAGTGAAAGTGATATTCGAATAAGTGTTAACGTAAAAGGAGTAAAATCTGTATTAGATGGAATTGCTTCTGACGATATTACTGCGTATCTTGATTTAAAGGGCTATACTGAAGGGACTTATGAAATTGAAGTAAACGTAGAAGGAACAGATTCAAGAGTACAATATACAGCGAAAACGAAACGAGTTCGAATTAAAATAGAAAAAGAAAAATAAATCTTCTTATTTTCAAAATATAGAAAAAGACCAATTGGTCTTTTTTTATTGTTCTATATGAGAAAATAGAATTCCGATGTTGATTAGTCCACAAATTCCAACTAACCCATAGACAATTCTAGAAAGCAATGTCATGTCACCAAAAACAGTGGCAACAAGGTCTAAATCAAATAAACCAACAAGTCCCCAGTTAATTGCGCCTATAATGGTAAAAACCAAAGCAATTTTTTGAATTGTTTCCATATCTGTTCTCCTTTCTCTTTTATTTTTATTATTCTCAAAAAATTTGAGATTATTCAATCATATTTATTTATTCATTTCCATACAATGAAATTGTAATGATGAGGTGAAAGGAAAATGCGTAAAAAGCTATTGATTTGTATTTTAGTAGTAGGATGTTTTTTCATAACAGGATGTTTTAAAAAAGGAGAAAAAGATATTGTAAAAGATTTTTCAAAAAAAATCGAAAAAACGAAAGGATACCATTTAACTGGAAATCTGGAAATTGTTAATAATGAAGAAACATATCGTTACACTGTAGATGTTTCAAGTGGCAGCAACGAAAAATTTCGTGTAAGTTTAAAAAACAAAACAAATAATCATGAACAAATTATTTTAAGAAATAATGAAGGTGTATATGTTCTTACTCCTTCTCTTAACAAGAGTTTTAAATTCCAAAGTGAATGGCCATATAATAATTCACAAAGTTATTTATTACAAACATTATTACAAGATATAAAAAATGATAATAAAAAAACTTATAAGGAAACAAAAGATGGATATGAATTTACAACAGCAGTAACATACTCGAGTAATAAAGAATTGGTAAAACAAGTAATTCTTATGGATAAAAACTTAAATGTAAAAGAAGTAAAAGTACAAAATAAAGATGGAAAAACACAAATAAAAATGCAGTTTACTAAGATAGACATGAAGGCGAATTTTGAAGATAACTATTTTGATTTGAATGAAAATATGCAGACTGCAGTAATAGAGGAAACATCAAAACCTGTTTCCAAAATAGAAGACCTTATTTATCCAATGTACATCCCTGAAAATACCAAGTTAACGAGTCATGATACTATGAAAACGGAAAATGGAGAACGAGTTATTTTAACATTTAGTGGTGAAAAACCTTTCTTGATGGTTCAAGAAACATCTGGAAAAGCAACTGCAATGACAACCATACCAGTTTATGGAGATCCACTTTTTGTAGGAGATACGATTGGAGCAATGACAGACTCTAGTGTTACGTGGATGAGTGATGGGATTGAATATTATGTTGTATCAGACACTATGAATCAGGAAGAATTATTACATGTTGTAAATTCTGTGAGCGTGATGCCAATAGGAAAATAGAACATTTTGTTTCTATTTTTTCTCTTTTATGTTATAATTAAAGGCAGGTGATGAAAATGGCAAATGGAAAGAAAAAGCAAACATCAACAAGTAAGAATAAAACAACTAAGGCAAAGGAAAAACAAACAAAATTAAAAAATGAGAAAAAAGAAACCTTAAAGGTAGAGTCTAAAAAAGAAACTAATACTCCCAAGGCGAAAAAGAAAGGAACAAATCAAACTACTTTAAATAAAAAAATTGATAAAGTTAAAGTAGAAAATGAACATAATAATAAAGTACAAATAGATAAAGGAAAAGAATCTAAGGAAAAAATAAAAAAAGAAAAGGAAAATCATAAAGTAAAAAATGAAAAGATAGCATCTTCTATCGTTGCTAGTTCAGATGAGATGGGAAAACTAATAAAGATTATTTTAGTGTTAATCGTTATTGTGATAGCCTTTTATGGATTGACAATATTAATTACGAAATTTCAAAAAAATACCATACCTGATAGAAATCAAAATGATACACCAGCGGTTATTCAGTATGATGAAATTTTAATTGGTACAATGCTAAAACAAGCAAGAGAAGAATACTATGTTTTAATTCAAAAAGATGACGACCAGTATAGAACACTAACATCTTATTATTTACAAAGATATAGTTCTAATTCAAAAGCGCTAAAAGTTTATATGTCAAATATGAATAGTGTTTATAATCAATTTTATATTTCTGAAAACTCAAATATAAAGCCAAATAGCATTAATGAGTTTAGAGTTTCTAAAATAACCTTAGTAAAAGTAAAAAATCATGAAATTGTAGAGGCTTATGAAGGCATAGAAGAAATAGAAAAAGCGTTTAAAGAACTATTGAGTGAAAAGTAAAGATAACAATTTATTGAATGTATTGATAAGCTAATCAAAAGAAAGATTAGCTTTTTTGTAAATGAATGTGAAATAAGATTGAAAAAATGAGATTTTATGTACTAATATGAATAGAATATGGTACACTAATATTAGTATCGTGAATGTTAGGAGGAATATGTATGCCAAAAAGTGGTGAATCAAAAAAATCCGAAGTAGTTGAAAAAAAGCAAAAAACTTTAGAAAAGAATCAAAAAATAGATGTAGAAAAAAACAAAAAGTCTGAAAAAAAAGCGAAGCCAAAAGAAATAAAGAATGAAAAAAGTTCTAAAGCAGAACCACCAAAAGAAGTACAAAAAGAAAATGGTAATATAAATAAAGAAAGTAAAGAAAAGAAAAAAGTTGAAAAAATAGCAAATGAAAAAAAGAAAATGCTAGAATCTGATTCAAAAGAAAAAAGTGTAAAATCAATAGAAAAAAAGACAAAAAAAGCACCTTTTTTGGAAGATTCATTGGAAGAAGAAAAACAAGAAAGGGAGTTAGAAAGTCAAAAGAAGGATTGGGACTTTTTGATAAACGCCAAAAAAAGCATTGAAAAAAGACAAAAAAAGATTGCCTTAAAAAAAGAATTTCAAACGTTAGAAGTAGTAGTTTTGGTTTTTTTAACCTGCTTCATTAGTTTGATTGTAGGTGGCTTAATTGGAATAAAATTCAAAGAAAAAAATACTGTAATTGGTGATATTGAAATTGCGGGAGAAGAGATTCAGGACTTTCTAAAAGACTACAATTATTTAATTGAAAATTATTATGGCGATATTGATAAAAAAGAATTGTTGAATACAGCATTTAAAAGTATGGTTGATTCTTTAGGCGATTCTTATAGTGGCGCACTTGATGAGAGTACATCAAATAATTTTGATATTGAATTAAAAGGAGATTATGAAGGATTAGGGATAGAAATTATTAATGATAGTGAAAAAAATATTCTAATTTATGGTATTATTCCAAACTCTCCTGCTAGCAAAGCTGATATCAAAATAGGAGATAAACTACTAATGGTAAATGGTACAGACTTAAGTGGTATGAGTACGACAGATTTTATTAAAAATGTAGTGAAAGGAAGCGGAGCAACAGAATTTGTCATTGCATTAGAAAGAGACGGAATAAAAAAAGAGATTACACTCAAAAAAGAAGCAATAACATTAGAATCAGTATCTTCAACAACATATTATGAAAATGGGAAGAGAATTGCCTATATTAAAGTGAGTATTTTTGCAGAGAATACTTATAGTCAATTTAAAAATACATTATCAAAATTAGAGTCTGAGGGATTTGAATCGTTGATTATTGATTTGCGTGATAATAGTGGTGGACATTTATCAACAGTTAAGAATATGATTAGCTTATTTTTAGATTCTTCTCATGTTATTTATCAAACAGAAGATAAAAAAGGAAAAGAAAAAGTGTACTCTTCTGGAAAAATAACCAAAAATTATCCAATTGTAATTGTTGGAAACTCGATGAGTGCATCAGCTTCAGAAGTAATGATTGGTGCTTTAACAGAAGAATATGGAGCAATATTAATAGGAAACCAAAGTTTCGGAAAAGGAACAGTACAAGAACTTCATTCTTTAACAAATGGAGATGAATATAAGTTTACAACAAAGAAGTGGCTAACGCCAAAAGGAAATTGGGTTCACAATAATGGAATTAAACCAAATGTAGAAGTTACCTTGTCAAAAGATTATTATGAAAATCCAATTCAAGAAAATGATAATCAATTGAGAACAGCGATTAATTATTTAGCTGGAGTGCAATATAAATAATTATAATTTATAATTGAAGATGAAAAGAAAGAAGATTATTTCTTTCTTTTTTTTAAAAAGCACGCTATAATGGAATTAGGACGTGATAAAATGAAGCAGTTTCGAATAGGAGAAAACTATCAAATACAATGTTATAAACATAATGGAAGAATTCATCGAGCTTGGAATGAAGCTGTTTTGTTAGATATACAAAAAGACTATTTGGTATTTGGAAATGAAAAAACTCAGGTGACAGAAGCAGAAGGTAGTGTATGGAAAACAAAAGAACCGGCTATTATGTACTTTTTTAAAGACTGTTGGTTTAATATTATTGCACAATTAAAAAAGGATGGAATTTATTACTACTGTAATATAGCTACTCCATATATAATAGAAGATGGAACAATAAAATATATAGATTATGATTTAGATTTAAGAATTTTTCCAACAGGAGAATATAAAATTTTGGATAAATTGGAATATAAATATCATAAAAAAATTATGCATTATTCAGAAGACTTGGATTTTGTGGTGAATTGTGCAATGAGCGAATTAATAAGTCTATATAATAATAAAACTGATATGTTTAATCAAGTAAGAAACAAAAAATATTATGATAAATATAGAAAGTTAAAAAATGACGAATAATTCGTCATTTTTAATAAATAGTAACATATAATAACAATGTAATCGAAGTCAAAAATAATTGACAAAGAGAGAGGAAGCTGATATATTAAATGTGCTTTTGAAGAA
>CASAUJ010000053.1 GCA_949118805.1 uncultured Clostridia bacterium
CTCAATAGTATTATTCTATATAGAACACACTCAATCCTTTCTTTTTACAAAAAAAATGAAAATAACAAAAAAAATCAGAAATCTGATTTTTTGCACAATCCAATTGCTTTTTCTAGTGCTTCTTTTGGTGTACTTGATGATTCGCACTTTAGTCGCTTCCTATCATCAATATATTCATTGGCTAATCTAGAAGCCCAACCATCAAAACATTCAACAACTACGATGGGAATTCCAGCTTGATATGCAATCACCATTTCTGTAAGAGTTCCAGAACCTCCACTAATCGCAATAATCACATCACAACTGAGTACAAGAGAAAATTCTCTTCCACCTCCAATTTCAAGTCCACATGGAATTAAAACTGTAGGCATAAAATCTCCATATATCTCTTTTTTCTTTCCACTAGTCACACCAACTGTTATTCCATTATTTTTACTCGCTTCTATCGCTGCATTAGTAGACAATGAACTATATTCCTTTTCAGCACCATAAACTAAAATATTTCCACTTTCTGCGATTAATTTTCCCAATTCTTTCGCAAATTTTTCTGCTTCTTTTCCATAATTCAAATCTGCTGCTGACCCCATAACTCCAATTTGTAATTTTTTCATTTTCTAATCCTTCCTCTCTCTAACACTTTTACCACTGGTTCTTCTAATGGTGCATTCATAATAATTTCTGGCAAATCTTTTACATAAATCATTTTTTTAACACTTTCCCATAATGCAATAGAACGTTTTATACATCCTTCTGAAAAAAATATTTCTTGTTCTTTTGGTATAGAAGCTCTTTCAACTGGATTTCCAAAGGGAACAAAATAAGGCGCTTTACAAACTTTTCCATCATTATTTCTCACTGAAATTCCTGACTGAGCAATGCCAAAATAAAAGTCACGTTCACATATTTGGTCAATCACTTCTTTTTCCATAACATAACCACATCTTAATCCAAGTGGCAAAATAGAATTAAAAAAATCATAGGATGTAACGGTAGAAATTGCACTTCTAATCCCTATTACTACAATTCCTCTATCTAAAAATTTTTTTATGACCGTTCTTAACACAGAACCACTAAAAACTACATCATCTAACAAAATAATCTTTTTTTGATTTTGAGCTTTTAATCGTTTTGAAATAAAGTCAATTTGCTTATCAACATTTTCACACTCATGTATATTATTTCGAGATACAACTTCTTTAGAACCATCCAATCTAGTACAATCTAAAAATAATAAATTTTTATCATCTACTGTTACATAAATTTTATCTAATGAAACAATTGGTAAATTTCCATAAACATCACTCATTGCTTCTAACATACTAGAAATCATTTCTAATTCTGTTATAACTCTAACATGCTTGCTAAATATTTTATCTACATCACTTCTAAAATTCAATCTTACTGATTCAATCACCGAATTAGTAGGAATCCCAATATTTCTATAATCAAAATCTAGAGCATTATTTCCATTCAAAATCCTACCTATATCGTTACTAAATACAATTCCATTTTGGATTCTTTCCATATAAATTTCCTCTTTCTAACATCATCATATGGTGCTAAAAAAACTATACAGTTTTACCCGTATAGTCAAATTTATACAGGCAACAAGCACCACAAATAGCACTTGTTACCTACAACAATAATTGTCGTGTTTTACAAGTGCAGATTATTATGATGATGTTGTCCATTTATTTGTTTTAACATAACAATCTTTCCTTTCTTGCTTATGATTATAATCAATAAATCTTTTTTTGTCAACTATTTCTCTTTTGTAAAACTTTTTGTATGGCATCTTTATTTTTTCTAATAAAAGGAATTTGCTTTATCAATCGATAAGAGGTTCTTAATTCAGAATGCGTTAAACCACTCTTTTTCAGTTCATTTTTTAATTCTGTTAATTCTTCTAAAGTCCAGCCACTAAATTCTACATTTACAGTATTGATTGTTTCTGATAAATCTCTAGATACTGGAATGTGAATTCCATCATATACAGTTTCCTTTAATTTTGCATAAGTAGTTTCAAATTCTTCTGCAGAAATTGTTTTTTCCACATTTTTGACAGCAATTTGAAATTTGATACGTTTCCCATATTTTTTGTATATAAAATAACCAGCAATTCCAAGAATAATAGGTACTGGGATGCATTTTTCTATTCCCCAATTCATAATACTATCAAGATGCTTCTCTTCTATTTTCGATGGTGTTACATCAATAATGTTTCCCTCTTTGGTCATTGCCCAATCATGTCTTTGATTACTTGTCACAAAATTATCCTCATCTACATAAAATCCAGAAACACAAATCAATTCATCATTCACACCAGTAGCTAACAAAGCAGCTAAATTACAAATAAGGGAATCAAAAGAAGCAACAGTTTCATAAAATTCCACTTCCCCCAAGTCTCTTATTTCATTTGACATTCCGGCATCTTCTATTGGAGTTAATGAATAAACTTTATTTTTTATTGCAAAAAATGCTTCTTCATCAGTCGTATTTTCTTCCATCCCAAGCCCTCTTATAATTGCACTTCTAATCATTTCTTTTGGATGAGCTGTGTAAGATTCTTCCTTTCGCATTCCTCTCACAAAACTATTTCGAGACTTTTCTGAAATTCCATAGACACAACAAACTTGAGGCTCTTTCATCTGACTTAAAGCTTCTACTACAGAAAGTCCTTCTGCACTTTCTCCCCATGTACAATTATCTTTTATATAGATTTCTACTTTATTTAAAGGGTCTTCTTTTTCGCTAACAATGATTCGCGTAATAACATAATCGTCTCCTACTGGATATAATGCCTTTTCTAAAAAAAATGAATTATTCATATTTTCTATTGCATCTTGCAAATCTTTTTTACTAATTGCATACTGAACTGAAAATAAAGGGGCCACTTCTTCCATTTCTGAAAAATAAATATGTTCAGTTTTTGATTCATATACAATTTCACCATCTCTATAATAAGCGCCTGTCGCATATTGCATTGCATAATATCGTGGCAATGGATTCTCAGATAAAGATGTAATAGAAGCAATCGCATTTTCTATTTCTTCTTTTTTATCTCCTATCCCCCATATAGAATTACTATCTTTTTTATCTCCTGTTCCCCATATAAAATTACTATCTTTTTTATCTCCTATTTGCCACTCTGAGTTTTTAGCATTTCCCCTGTTTTTATTGCTTATTATATCTGACAAATCCGTTGAAAAGTTTTGCAATTTCACAAATACATTTTTAATTAAGTTTCCTTCGAATTCCAGAGATTTCAAATAAGGTTTTGCCACATATTCTAATATAGTATCTCCCACAGACGTATTTTCTTTTTCCAAAAAATATTGAATTGTATCAAAAGAATATCCCGTTATAAGAGCAGACAACAATAATATTGAAGTCATTATTATTCCTATAAAAAAATTGAAAATTTGTTTCGACATATTTCTATCTTTTGTATACAATCCTGAAACCTTTTTTATCTTACCTTTTTTCTTTTCCATATAAGTTTTATAAATATAATCATAAAAACTATTGTCTTTTTTTCTCTTTACAGAATCTCTTTTTTTACGATGACACAAATAAAGATGAAGAGAAGCAATGCTGAACAATTCTGGTTGGTCATTTTTAACTTTTACTTGTTTCAAAAGTTTTTCATAATTTGGGATTTCTAAATAATCATACAAAGTTGTAATAACATTTTCAACAACTTCTCCTTTGGAATTAATAGAAACCACCTTTACTAATTCTCCTTTTACCTCTACTTGCTGAAAAACTTTTCCATTTTCTCTATTTTTATAAGAACTATTTTCATTTATTATATTCGTTAATCTTTGATTCACAATTGCCTGAAATGAGTGCAAATTACCATCTATCAAAAATCTCTCAATACTCTTCTTAACCACAATATCCTGAATATTCTTTGAAAAAAATAACAACATTTTCTTATCTATTCTAATGATTTCCAATTGAGCAATCAGATTTTTTAATTCATCTACATTTAGAAATAACAACAAACTACCAATTTCAGTTTCTACATCATAAGTATCCTCTGTAGAAATATGATTTACTCCTTTACTATCTCCACAATCTAACACATTTACCATAGGAACAAATGCAAACTTATCAAGTTTCACATCTGGAAAAAGCGCTATAATATCAGTTTCTCTTAATAGTATATTTTCTATTTTATAAAGAGAAGAAAACTGTAAAATTTTTTTTAAGCATCCTACATATTCCTCTATTGTAGCATTGCTATCCTCATATAAAATAGCCAAATGAGATTTCGAATAAAACAATTTTGAATTTTTTTCTACTATCATACTAAAGTTTTTTGGTTTTATAATATCTATATTCACTCCTAAAATTCTTCTTATTCGCTCTTGAGCTTCTTTTACTTTTTGAATCGGTGAAAAATAAGACTTTATCTTATTAGCAATCAATACTCCACCATATAAAATTCTAGAAAATAATAAAATATTTGTTTTTATAAAATATAAACTTGGATGTACTGTGTCAGCCATTACACCTTCTTTTAATGCAATCGCATCATATAAATCACCATTTTTTTTAATAATTTCTAAACTTTCTTTTACTATTTCATAATCATTCATGTTAAAGTCCCCTTATTATCTTTTCATAGAAACAATTTTATTTTTCACCGCATCAAACTGGTCCAATACTGCTTTATCATTCATACTAGCAACATTTTGGTCAATTCTATGTATATAAATATAATTTAAAAAATCAATAATATCAGTTGGAAAAATACTATCCCTACCGTTACTCAAAGCAATTAATTTTACCAATTTCAAAGCGAATGTATGAGCCCTAATATTAGAACCAGCAAATAGTCTTTCCCCATCTAAATTCATCGCATCTATCATTCCAAATATTCTCATCATAATATCTTCATCTTTTGGTGTAGTTTCGAAATGTGATACTGCCAACTTGGTCTCAATTAATTCATCTAGTTCAAAATGGCTTTCAGTCTCTGGCTTAAAACCTCTAAAAAATAGAATTCTTTTTTCCTCATCACTCAATTTTTCAAAATAAATATTCATATCAAAGCGGTCATATACTGCTTGTGGAACATTAAAAACTCCCGCTATATCTGCACTATTCTGCGTTGCAAACACATAAAAGTCTTTAAACTCATATTTTTCTCCACCGATACTCATTTGTTTTTCAGCAAATAATTCAAGAAAAACAGACTGTATTTTTCCACTTGCTCTATTGAATTCATCTATCTGTAGCAATTGTAAATTCTGATTCCTTTTCAATTGTTCCTGAATATCACTTGGAAAAATATCAGAAGTAATAGAAATTCGTTCAGATTCAAAACTAGTTGATAAAAATTTAGATAGTGTTGTTTTTCCTGTTCCTGGACCACCAGTCATCAAAATTTTACTTCCTATATCACACAAAATAGAAGCAGCGACTGCTTTTTTCACATTTTTCTGTCCTACTAAAACTTTATCCAAAGATGCAACTGTAGATTGATATATATTCACAACCCTATCGATTTCCCTTTTTGAAACCATATAAAATCCCCCTTTTTTTTGCATTCGCTATATTATCATATTAATTATAAATAGTCAATAAATTCCCCTATTCTAAAAAAATTGTAACAACTGTACAATTTTACTTTTTCATCTTTATAAATGGAGGTTCTTGTTGATAGTTTTTCTCTATATATCGTTGCGCTTTTTGAAATGCAATATAAGAATTTGCATCTTTCAAATAGCCTTCATCAATTAATTCTAAAACAAACGAATATGGAACCTCAATTCCTTTCATAAATTCCCCTTTATCTAATTTCTGCTCTTGTTTTTTCTGACATCCAAACGCCAAAAAGACTTCTACCTCTTGCCTGATACTGCCAGGGTCTTGATAATGACACCCCAAAGGAATAAGATTTGATGGGACATAACCTGTTTCTTCTGCCAATTCTCTAATTCCCACTTCTTCACTTTTCTCTCCTAATTCCCAATATCCAGCTGGAAACTCTAGTAAAGCCCCTTCTTTTGACAATGCAACAGTTTGAACTACCAAAACTACATTTCCACTATTTGTAATAGGTACAACAATTGTTGCCCTTTTTTTATCAATATATTCTCGCGTTTGCAACGTTCCATCAGGAAATAAAAATTCTTGAGCCTTAATTGTATAAAAACTCCCTCCTTTTTTCGCTTCCCCATGTGATACTGCTTTACAATATTTTAATAAAGCATCAATTTCTTCTTTTGTCTTCATTATTATCATAAACAAAACTCCTTTCTAAATTCACTTTTCACAAACGAAAAATAGATAGCCAGCTAAAACTTTAATACAATGAAAACATAAGTTTACTTTAATCTATTAATTATGAAATCATCCCATTTTCAAAAGTCATTTCACTATCAATTTGGTGCCCTAAGAAAGGACGTATAATAACTATTTTAATCATTCATTCCTCCAGACATTATTCTAAATTTGTCTTGACTATTCCATAGCTTAAATCATATTCTTTTTCTACGTCATGAGTTGATATACTATTATTTATAACCATATCAACAAACTTTTTCTTTTCTTCTTTTGACCACATTCT
>CASAUJ010000054.1 GCA_949118805.1 uncultured Clostridia bacterium
ATTGACAAATTTCTATTTTTTCTTTAAAATAACCCTAGAATAAATTAAAGGAGGAACGAATATGTCAGATATCATGTCTTACTTATTTGAAACAAAAGCCGTAAAATTTTGTGAAGAAAATAAACCATTTTTTTTAACATCAGGAACGATTTCACCTTATTTTGTTAATACCCATTTTCTTTATGGAAATGAACAGGAAGCGACTGAATTTTTAGCCTATATTGATACTTTATTAGAAGATCGTGTTACTTTACCTAAAAAAGTATTTGATAAAGTACTTGCTCAATATGAAAATAATACGATTTTTAAATATACCATTGATACTATGATCCAAGCCATTACCGATCATGTAAAAGTAGAAGAAATTGATTATATTTCTGGTGGAGAAAGAAGAGATTGGTATTTTTCAAATATGATTGCTTATCTATTAAAAAAGCCACATCTTACTTTATTTAAAGATATGGAAGCCTTTGTTAGTCCTTATGATTTTTCTTCTACGGAAAAAATTACTGATATTAAGGAAAAAACCGTATTAAATGCTTCTGATTTAGTAACTGCTGCCTCTAATTATGTCCGTTCTTGGATACCAGCAATTAAAAAATTGAATGGAAAATTATTGTGGACTTGTTATGTAGTAGATCGTAAACAAGGTGGTACAGAAGTTCTTGAAAAGGAAGGAATTCAAACCATTCCTCTTGCTTGTGTGGATCATACTTTATTTGAAAAAGCTTTTTCTTTAGGAATTATTAATCAAGGACAATTTGATATGTTAAAAGGATTTTATGAAGATCCTTATGAAACGATGAGAAATTTTTTAATCAATCATCCAGAATTTATTGAAAATGCTTTAAATTCAACTGATGAAAGAACTTTAAAAAGAGTAAAACTTTTAACTGAAGAAAATTTATATCATTTATAAAAGAAACCAAAATTGTTAGTAGCTTATCACTACTAACAATTTTTTATGGTAATAATTTCTCTAATTCTTTAATTTTATCACGCAATTCTGCTGCTTTTTCAAATTCCATATTAGAAGCAAATTGCAACATTTGATCTGTTAATTCTGTAATGACTTCTTGAATGTTTTCGTTTTTCTCTAATTTATATTCTACACTAATATCTTCTACCATTGTCATAGTTATATTGTCACGTACTGATTTTTGAATGGTTTTTGGAGTAATTCCATGTGCTAGATTATATTGTTCTTGAATGCTTCTTCTTCGATTGGTTTCTGAAATTGCTTTTTCCATACTCTCTGTTAATTCATCTGCATACATCACAACGGTTCCATTTGTATTTCTTGCAGCACGTCCAATGGTTTGAATCAACGATCTTTCGGAACGTAAAAAACCTTCTTTATCAGCATCTAAAATAGCAACTAAAGATACTTCTGGAATGTCTAAACCCTCTCTTAAAAGATTGATTCCCACTAATACATCAAATTCTCCGAAGTCTTAAATTACGAATAATTTCCATTCTTTCTAATGCCTTTGTGTCAGAATGTATATAAGTTACCTTTATTTCTAGTCCTTTTAAATATTCGGTTAGATCTTCTGCCATCTTCTTCGTTAATGTAGTAACTAGAACTCTTTCTTTTCTTTCTACACGAATTCGTATTTGTTCTAATAAATCATCAATTTGATTGGTAACAGGTTTTACTTCAATTTTAGGATCCAATAATCCAGTTGGACGAATAATTTGTTCTACTATACTATTTTGTGATTTTTCTTTTTCATAATCTGCTGGTGTAGCACTAACAAAAACAACTTGATTTAAACGCTGTTCAAATTCTTCAAACTTTAGTGGACGATTATCAAAAGCAGATGGCAAACGAAATCCATAATTTATTAAAGATTCTTTTCTTGTTCGATCCCCATTATACATTGCTCTTACTTGTGGAATGGTTGCATGTGACTCATCTACTAGTAGTAAGAAATCTTTTGGGAAATAGTCAAATAAGGTATAAGGTGGGCTTCCCTCTTCTCTTCCACTAATATGTCTAGAATAGTTTTCAATTCCAGAACAAAACCCTGTTTCTCGCATCATTTCCATATCAAAATTGGTTCTTTCTTCTATTCTTTGTGCTTCAATTAATTTATTTTGTGATTTAAAATATTTTACCCTTTCTTCCATTTCTTTTTCTATGGTACCTACTGCTCTTTCCATTTTATCTTTTGTTGTAACATAATGTGATGCAGGGGAAATTAAAATATGTTTTCGTATTCCTATGGATTTCCCTGTTAATGGATTAATTTCAGTGATTTTTTCAATTTCCTCTCCCCAAAATTCCACTCGAACAGCTGATTCGGATTGATCAGATGGATAAATCTCTACAATATCTCCTTTGGCTCGAAAGGTACCTCTTTTAAAATCCATTTCATTTCTTGTGTATTGCATAGTGATTAGTTTTTTTAATACTTGATCTCGTGATTTTTTCATACCAATTCGTAAAGATAACATCATTTCTTGATAATCAACGGGATCTCCTAATCCATAAATACAAGAAACAGAAGCAACAATAATAACATCCTGAGTTTCAAACAAAGATAAAGTTGCTGAATGACGTAGTTTGTCTATTTCATCATTGATGGAAGAATCTTTTTCAATAAAGGTATCCGTAGATGGAATATAGCTTTCTGGTTGATAATAGTCATAATAACTAACAAAGTATTCTACATTATTTTCTGGAAAAAACTCTTTAAATTCACTATATAATTGTCCTGCTAATGTCTTATTATGTGCTAAAACCAGTGTTGGCTTTTGCACTTTTTCAATTATATTTGCCATAGTAAAAGTTTTTCCGAGAACCCGTAACTCCCAGAAGTGTCTGGAACTTCTTTCCTTCCCTTATTCCCTTACTTAAGTATTCTATTGCCTGTGGTTGATCGCCAGTTGGCTTATAATTTGATACTAATTTAAACATTTTCCCTCCTTTGTGACCGATAAAAAAATAATTATCCGATAAAAATTCGTGTGATTGGTTCACTTTTTTTATTTTTAGTAACTACATGAATTTGGGCACAAACTCTATATTTTATTTGTTATATATCTTTTATTTTTCTTTGCATATAATTTTATATATTTCATTTGTATTCTTTGCAAAAAAAGTAGGGTTTACTGTTGATAATATTTCAAAAGAATCCATTCCATATAAAACAGCTATTGTATCTATCTTGCAATAATTACCTGCTTCTATATCACTTCTTCTGTCACCTATCATTATTGCTTTATTAGAATCAATTTCTTGTGTTACATATTTTAACATTTCTTTTTTATCTTGGTTTGGAAATTTGTTGCACACACCTATAATGTTATCAAAATATTGGTCTATCTCTAAAAACTCTAAAATTTTTATTGTAGTCTCCCTTGACTTTAAAGTAATAACATTTAGTCTCTTTCCTTTTTTCTTTAATTTTTCTAATAATTCTTTTATTCCATCATATATTTTAGAAAGTTCAATTGTATTTTCAGATTGATACTCTTTATATAATTCAATTGCTCTTTTTATATCATCTTCGTTTGTTAAGAATTTTGAGAAAGATTCTTTTAGTGGTGGTCCACAAAAAATCTTTCCTAGATTTTCTATATTATCTGTATTTATAGATAATTTATTAAGTGCATATTGGGCTGATTTTGCTGTCCCTTTTACAGTATTAACTAATGTGCCATCAAAATCAAAAAAAATATATTCATACTCCATTTTATATTCCTCCCAAAAATCATTATACAGTATCTTTTTCATCTTTTATAATCTTATTAATTCTTCTTTCGTTGGCAGGTAAGTTAAATATTTCGAAGCATAAACATTTTTTAATCGTCTTCCAATGTCATTTCTACAACTGCATCATCTTTATCTGCATATAATAATTGGTTCATTTTCTCCTTCTATCCATTTTCCGCTTTATTAATAGGCTCTAATTCAGATATGTTTTTATTGTTCATAGCATTTCCAATTCACTTTCCTATCATTTATATTATCATACTTTATTTTGTATTGAAATAATATTTTATGTCTTACACAAATTCAGTCTTTCGAAAATAAAACTATTTAAAACTACCAATATTTTAGCATTTTTGTATAAAAAACGCAAGGATCTATTCCTTGCCTTCTCTTAATCAAATATAATTTGTTGCTTAAATGTTGTTTAACTTTTTTGTTTCTATAATTTCATTTAATTACTTATTTATATTATGGATACTATAAAATAAAAACTTTATCTTTTTTGATTTTCTTTTTCTTTAAATCTATCTGGAACAGATATCTCAAATGGTACTAAAGTCCCATCTTGTAAAACATTCAATTCAACTCCAAAATGATTCATTCCATTTCTTAATAACTCTTCATGTTTAATATATAGTGGAAATATAACTTTATCTCTTAAATCTCTAAATATATTTATATCAATACTATTATAGCTTTTTGGCATAGTTGCAAAAATTTCATCTTTTTTATTTGGATAAGCATTAAGTAAAAACCTTATTCTTGCTTTTACTGTTTCAATATATTGAGTTGTATTTATTTCAGCTTTTTTATATTTCTTAACAGCAGAATCTTTCATAAATGGAACTTCTTTCCATGGTATATCCCAACTTTCATGACTTCCTTTCCCCCTACATAAAATCCCACAATCAAAGCTAGGATCTGCATAATCTATATTAGTTCCTTCTTTTAAATCCTCTAATATTATTACTGCATCTGGAACCAATTTTTTTACTTCTCTAATGTACGGATTAACTCTATCTCTATGAAATGTTTGACCTTCAGGAAGTTTCCCATCTACTCCTCTAGGACTATCACATCTAACCGTCATCATGTTTATTGGAAAATCATCCTTTACTTGTTCCCATTCTTCTTCAAAACTTATAACATACATCTTATTTAATGGACTTAATACTATCTTGTGTTTCGATTATATCATAATTTTTAGCCAAGATTATCTCTCCTGTTAAATCTAATATCATTCCTATAAAAGCAATTATTCCACCTATTACAAAACCAACAATTTGTGGCATAAATTCTTTAATAATAACAAATGATAATAGAACAACTATTAAACCTATTGTAGATACAATTCCTCCTGACAGCATTAATTTATAACTTGTTGTTTTTTCTTGTTTGCATTTTTTCTTAAATTCTTTTTTATTCATATTTTTATACCTTCTTCTATAAATTATAATTTTGCATTACTTTATATTTTTTCATTATCTTTCCAAAAATTGCAAACCACATTGGCCAGTTCTTTTGAATTATCAATATTTACTTCGTGTCCTGCATTTTCGATAATCTTAAATTGACTATTTTTTATAACCTTATTTAACTGTTTTGCACTTTTCATATTTAGATTATCTTTTTCCTTTTCTCCACATATAATTAGTGTATTGCTTTTTATATTTGGAACTTTTTCTGGAATAGATAAATTTTTCATTGAATCTAGTAAACTAATCATATCCTTTTTAGGACAACCCATCTTTTCAAATATTCTTTTCGGCATAAATTTGTAAATAATATTTTGGATAGTAAATATAATCTTTGGTATTTCGTATGGTGTTCCTATAAGTATTATTGAATTTACCTTTTCTGGAAATTCTGTTATATAATCAATAGCTAATATTCCGTCCTACTAGGTTTATTTTTTCGTTAAAACTATTACAATAATCGGAAAATCTTTTATACATATTCTCATAATTTACTTGATAATTTTTTACCATAGAAAACAGATTTGGTGTTTCTACGTTTATTCCATTATTATTTAATTGATTTTTAACTTCATTCCAACTTTTTTCATCTTGTCCTAGTCCGTGAACTAAAATATTTATCATTTTTGAATCTCCTTTACTTAATTGTAAGTTGTATATCTAATACTTTTTTATTAATTTTGAAATTAATGCTCTACAAGTGTTCATTTGAATGCAAGCATAAAAATTATCCGTTACTTCTTTACCTTTCCCAATTGTTGTTGCATTATTGGCATCTTCTTCCGTTTCCCAAAGAACAAAATCAGTCCATATATCTCCTTGTAAGTAATGCTCCCAAGAGACAAATCCCTTTGCTTTAGAAATAATTTCATCGTGTAATTTTTGCGTTGATTCTACAAATTGTTCTTCACTTACACCTTTTTTTAGTTTATATGAAAATATCCATGCTGTTTTATTCATATAT
>CASAUJ010000055.1 GCA_949118805.1 uncultured Clostridia bacterium
GATGGTGTTTTTTTGCAATTCTATTTTCTTTTTTAAAAACTGTCGGGTAATAAGAAATTATGAAAACTTATTGACACATAATTTGGTTAGTGATAGAATGAAACTATCCAAAAGGGTAAAAAATAAAAAGACAAAAGATGAGGGGGATAAGAAAATGAAAAAAGGAAAGAAAGCCTTTAATAAAGGAATTACATTAATTGCTTTAGTTATAACAATTATAGTATTATTAATTTTGGCAGGGGTGAGTATAGCAAGTCTTACAGGAGAAGGAGGCATTTTAAATAAAGCAACGAAGGCGAAAAATGAAAATAATCTAGGAACGATTGAAGAAGAGATCAAATTAGCTTATCATGCAGTACAAACGGATAGTATCATACATGGTTGGAATATCAATAAAAAAGCAGAAGAATTGCAAAAAGAACTAAGAGAACAAGGGGAAGAAGCAAAGGATACAATTGTAACCGTGTTCCAAAGTGATTTATTGATTAGTTATAAAGGATATGAAGTAACCATTCATACGGATGGAACAATAGAAATAGAAGATCCAAGTTTAGGAGATAAACCAACAGGAGTTGTTACTATTTTAACGACAGGAGCAAATGTTGAAATGGTAGAAATTCAAGTAGAAGCTAGTACAACAGATGGAGACATTGAAACCATTGAAGCAATGAATGGAGCAATTGAAAAAGAAAATGCGAATAATACCAATAAGAAAAAGATATTTATCGTTAGTAAAAATGGAGTTTATTATTTTAGAATAAAAGGAACCAATGGAAGAACAGCAGTTGTGCAAAGTGAAGAAATAACGAATATAATAGAAACAATAGAAGCAGAATCTTTATTAGAAGGAATTTCAAAGTTAAATAGTAGTGGGATGAAAAAAATAAAGGTATCTGGAAAAACATCGGCTGGAGAAGTTGAAGAAATAACTTATTGCTTAAGAATGATTTATAGTAATGGAGATTTGAATCTTACTAGTACATCAGAAATAAATTTGGAAGGAATAGCAAAAAGTGATTCAACTTATACACTTGGTTCATCGGCAGATTTAAATAAAAATGGAATTGTTTTAAAAGTCAATGGAAACTTAACAATTGACGGAACATTAACAACTGTTGGAGGAGAAGGTTCAGGACCATTAGGATTATATCTATATTGTACAGGAAATCTTACCAATAATGGTACAGTTTCTATGACATCCAAAGGAACCATTTCTAAAACAGAAAATGTATACCTTCAAAAAAATGGAGATGAATTTATTTATATTCCTAAAGTTGGAGGAACAGGAAGTGATGCAATCTGGGGAGCTACAACAGTTGGGGGAGAAGGACCTACAACAGGAGGAACAGGAGGAGGCTCAGGAGCTATAAAAGGAGGAGCATCTTGGGGAAATGCAGGAGCAAATGGAGGATCCTATGGAGGAGGAAGTGGAGGCGACTCTATATGGGATAATTCTAGTAAAAAGGGTCCACAAAAAAATGTAGGAGGTACTATTATAATTTTTTCAGAAAGAATAGGAAATCTTCGGAAATATTGTATCAAATGGATTATCTGGATGGTATTGTTTTAAAAGTGCAGGATATGATCATTATTACGGATGTTCAGGAGGAGGAACAGCATTTATATTTCAACAAGATACTGAAAAAAATGAAATAAAGGGAAATATTAATCTTTCAGGAGGACCAAAAATTAACAATAATTATTATCCCGGAGCTTCTCAAGGTGGGGCTGGTACTTATCGATGTTTAGGATGGAATGGAAATAAATATGTAGATATAGGATTATCTAATTAATAAACTGAAAAAGCATAGTTATCATGAAATACTTTATTAACTATGAAAATTATAAAAAATGTAGATGTAAAATTATTTTTTGCATCTATATTTTTATTTCATTTTATCTTTCTAAAAAAATATCGAGAAATAAGAGAATTATGTTAAAAAGATAACAATAAAAAAGGTACAAACAATTGAAAAAAAGAAAGAGAAAAAATATACTAAAGAAAAACAAAAGAAAGGGAAGAAGAAAATGAAAAAAACAAACCAAGGAATCACATTAATTGCTTTAGTCATCACAATTATAGTATTATTAATTCTGGCAGGAGTAAGTATAGCAAGTCTAGCAGGAGAAGGAGGCATTTTAAATAAGGCAACAAAAGCAAAAAGAGAAACAGATGAAGCACGGAGTAGAAGAACAATTAAAAGTTGCCATCATGGCAGTGAAAATGGATTATTATGAGAAGCAAGTAGGAGGAAGTTTTCGAGAGTTTCTTTTTAACAATGAGGAGAAATTAAAAAAAGAATTAGAAGATTTGAATGTCTTAGTTGATAAAGAAGCCAATATCATAACAATAGAGGGAATTCAATTCGCTGTGGAGGAAAATGGAAACATTACGAAAATAGAAGGAATCGCCTTAAGTGAAAAGACGAAGAAATTAAATATTATACAAGGAGTAGTGGAACAACCAGAAGCAGAATTAGTAGCTACCCTAGTAACCATACAAGGAGAAATCAGTTGGAAGAGTAGTGATGAAGAAGTAGTAAAAATAACAGGAAATGGAAATAAAGTAACCATTACAGGATTAAAAGATGGAGTGGCAATTATAACAGCAACTTGTCAAGGAGAAGAAGCAAGTTGTGAAGTAACAGTAAGAACAGTAGAAATTTCAACAACATTAACTTTGAGTCCAGAAAATATTGTGATAGGAAAACAAGAAGAAACAGAATTAACGGCGGAACAGAATGGAACAGAAGAGATTACATGGGAAAGTTCAGATAATAGAATTGCAATAGTAGAAGGAATCGGAGAAAATGGAAAAATAGGAAAAGTAACAGGAGTAGAAGCAGGAGAGATAACGATCACAGCAAGAACACAAAATCAAACAGCAACTTGTAAAGTAATAGTAGCTATTACAGCAGAATCATTATTAAAGGGAATTGAAGAGATTACGACAGGAGGAACGAAAAAAATTCTTGTTAATGGAACAACTGATCAAGTAATAACTGATACCACACAATATAAGAAAGAGATTTATGATGTTAATGTTGTAATGATTGATGGTGGATTAGAATTAGGAACAGGAGGAATCGTAAAAGTAAATGGAGTAGAGAAGGCAATTAGTGAAATACAGGATTTATCCGTAAGCAGTGATGGAAAAACCTATTCAGTAGGAAATACAAAAGATATTGGGACAGCGAGTGCTTATGCACAGAATACCGTGGTATTAAAAGTGAAAGGAAACTTAGAAATACAAAATGAAGTAACTTTAACTTCTATTACAGGAACTTATGGAGGTCCAAAAGGATTAATTGTTTATTGTGAAGAAGCAGTAACCAATAATGGAACAATTAGCATGTCACAAAAAGGAGCCAAGGCACAAGGACAGAATATATTTCTTTCTAAAAATGATTCTAATTTATTTTCTTTTGTTGGATCTGCTGGAGGATCTGGTGGAGGAAGTGTTAGTGTTTCTAATGCTGGAAAGAAAAGTGGAATAGGAGGTACACGATCAGCTTGGTTCTCTTGTGGAGGAGGACGGAGGAGGAGCAGCCTCTACATCTTTAGGTGGGAAATGTACTTCAGGTAGAGGGACAGCTGGAACAAGTTATAGTGGAGGATTACGGTGGTGGAGGTGCACAAGGATATTCTACCTTTACTGGACGGAAATGGTAATCTATCAACTATGAAAGGAGGAGAAAAAGCTGGATCGTCAGGAGTTTCTCGGTGCAGGGCTTCCTCGGAGGTTTACTTGTTCTAAGTTGTGAAGACTATTTACGGAAATGGTAAAGCCTCTTCAAATGGAACAAATTCTGTTGGACCAAGTGAAACAACTAGCTATGCTGGTGGTGGAGGATCTGGCCGGAGGGTGTATTATGATGTTCATTAGGAATGATAATACAGTTCCAGTGGTTTCAATTTCTGTAACAGGAGGTATTAGTCAGCTTCCTGGTGGTAATAGTGCATCTGTGAAAGGAGGATCTGGAGGTTCTGGAACCTATGGTATATTTAAAATAGTAAATGAAAAGACTACATTAATAAAAAAAGGACCATAAATGAAATAGAGAAAGCACAGTTAAATTAAGTTTTAATTGTGTTTTTTATTTTATAAGATTTCTGAATTATGTTAAAAAGATAACAACAAAAAACTCAGAAACAATTGAAAAAAAAGAAAGAAAAAAATATACTAAAGAAAAACAAGAGAAGGGAAAATGAGATGAAAGAAATAAGTAAGGGAATTACTCTAATTGCACTTGTGATAACCATAATCATGTTAGCGATTTTAGCAGGTGTGGCAATTAATTTAATGTTAGAGAATGATGGAATACTAGGAAAGGCTAAATCTGGAACAGAAGAACATACAAAAGCAGAAGCGAGTGAAGTAATGAATTTAAAATATCGGGGATACAAATACAAAGTTATACAGAAAAACAACAATTACCAGATCTCCAATATTTAGCTGATCGCTTATGTGAAGATGAGGAAATGAAATATGTAATAAAAAAGGAAGAAAATAAGATCGCATCATTGGATAAAATAGACGTAACAGAAGTTTCTTCTATTTTTGTAAAAATAAAAAAATATCCTTATGAATTTGAAATTGATAGTGATTTAAAATTAGCGTCAATAGATGGTATAAAAATAGCTCAAAACGATAAGGAACTAAATAAAAAGATGGAAGAAGTGGAAGCAAAAATAAGAGAACTAAATACAACAATTGAAAATTTAAAACTTACCAATCAAAGATTAGAATCTTTGATTAATAAAGTAGAAGAAAAAAATTATGAATTTGTTGAACTAGCCTCCACAGTAGCAACTAGTACAGATTATGTAGAAGCGAAATTAAAAGATAATTTAAACAATTATAAATATGTTATGGTAGTGAAAAAAACGACTGTGGGAAGTTATATGGTAAGTGTCATGTTACCAATTGATATTTTTAAAACACAATCAGCAATGGGCGTATGTTCAACAGAAGGAAATGTGTTGGTATCCTATGTAAATGAAACAACATGTGAACTAAAGTCTTCTACGAACAATAGGGTAACCGTAATTTTTTATGGAATAAAATAATAAAATTTTAAATAGGAATAATGCGAAAAACACCAATTTACTATCGATTAATTATGAGAAATAATCGATAACAGAATTGGTGTTTTTTGAACAAGTTTTTATTTTTTAAAGGATAGAAAATCAGATTATGTTAAAAAGTGAACAATGAAAAACAGCAAAATGATTGAAAAAAAGGAAGTAAAAAAATATACTAAAGAAAAACAAAAGAAGGGGAAAAAAGAAAATGAAAAAAACAAATCAAAAAAGTAGAGGAATTACATTAATTGCATTAGTAATTACCATTATTGTCTTATTGATTTTAGCAGGAGTTAGTATTGCTACTTTAGCAGGAGAAGGAGGAATTCTAAATAAGGCAACGAAAGCAAAGAATCAGAATAATCAAACAACCATAGAAGAAGAAATCAAATTAGCTTATCATGCAGTACAAACGGATAGTATCATACATGGTTGGGATATCAACAAAAAAGCAGAAGAATTGCAAAAAGAACTAAGAGAACAGGGAGAAGAAGCAAAGGATGCAATTGTAACTGTATTTCAAAGTGATTTATTGATTAGCTATAAAGGATATGAAGTAATCATTCATGAGGATGGAACAATCGAAGTAGAAGATCCAAGTTTGGGAGATAAACCAACAGGAGTCGTTACTATTTTAACAACAGGGGCAAATGTTGAGATAGTAGAAATTCAAGTAGAGGCTAGTACAACAGATGGAGACATTGAAACCATTGAAGCAATGAATGGAGAAATTGAAAAAGAAAATGCGAATAATACGAATAAGAAAAAGATATTTACCGTTAGT
>CASAUJ010000056.1 GCA_949118805.1 uncultured Clostridia bacterium
TTAAATTAACACCAGAACAACAAGCAAAAATTGCAACAAGAATGAATATATCTGCAGGTTGGACTTCTTGGGGAACAATTACAGCAGCACAAGCAACTAGCATGAATTTAACATCATTAGAAGCATTGTATGATAATAGAATTGTTCTAAGACCAAGTAATGCTTGGGGAGTGAGTGTAAGAGGATTAAATGTTATTAATGGTATTGGTTCGAATGATTATGGATTTGAATCTGTTTGGGTAAACCGTTGGTTTATTGGACATTTAGATGGTGGATATGCAGATGCCTTCTCTACGAAACGTAATTTCTTTGAAATGCTAGGTTATGCAGGAGTTGAAGGATATGTTACTTATGGTAGCAAGGCAAGTGCAAATGACTTAGATGCCATTAAAAAAATTACGAAAATGGTAACTGGTACTGAAATGGATTGGAAACAATACAAGATGAGTAGATATGCAACAGTTGAAGAAAATTTAAGTAATAAATATATTGATGTTGACTTTATGATTGATAAATTTACAGAAGCATTAATAAATGATGCCAATAAAGGAGATAGAAATATTTCTCAAAGAACAGCACTTAGAAAGGTATATTATCATTATTTAAAAAGTGCAACAAATGACTTTGTTGGTGATCCACTAGGTACAGATATAGAAGTAACACATATAACAACAGCACAAGAATTAGTAGAAAAAATTAATGCAAAACCATATGGATATTATATTTTAGACAATGACATAGACTTTTCAGCAATGACAACGAATGTAACCCAAACATTTATGGGAAAATTAGACGGAAATGGACATAAAATAATAGGAAATACAACTCCTATATTCCAAAAGATAAGATATGGAAGTGTTACAAATTTAGTCATAGAAAGAACGAATATTCCAACGAATATTGCAAATGTAGGTGCTTTAGCAGCAAAAACAGAATTTAGTGTATTAGAAAATATCCATGCTAAAGAAATTAAAATGAATTTTGGTGGAAGAAATGAACTAAGTTTAATTGGTGGAGCAGTTAGTACAGTAACCTATAAAGAATGTAAAGCAGATGCGTTAAAAGTGAAAATTTCAAGTGTAGAAGATATAAGTAAGATTCAACAAGATCTTGGTGGAATTTTCGTGATAGAAAAAGATTTAGACTTTACAGGTTATACAGCAACAACCAATGCAGTTATTAGTGAAATATTTACAGGAAAAATAGAGGGAAATGGACATACGATTTCAAATTTAACAAATTTAAGCTTATTTGCTAACTTTAGAGGAACAGTAGAAAACTTAAATATTAAAAACTTCACCAATACAAGTGCTGGTAGAGGAAATGGGGATTTTGTTACAGCATTTGCACAAGAAACTTTTACAGCAACTTTCAAAAACATGAAATTTGAGAATATTACTTTATCAGGAAGAAATAATGTGGCAGTAGTAACTGGAATGGATGGAAGAGATAATGCAAATTCTGTATTTGAAAATATATCTGTTAAAAATGCGAATGTAACAGGAACAGGTGTATATGTATCTACTTTTGCTGGTAGAAAATACAATGGAAAAATGAAAAATATTTATGTACAAGGAACCTTAAATGTGACTAGTACAGAAAACGGAGGACTAGTAGGATCTATGCAACAGGGAGGAACGATTGAAAACATTATTACAGATGTTGCAATTACGAAAACCAGTAATACCTATACAAATTTAGCCAATAGCATATTTAATGCTTCCTTAGTAGGAAATATTTATAATACACCAAACATAAAAAATAGTATTGCTTTTGGAAACATGACAGGATATACAGATACGAATGGAAATGAAATGGTTCCATATAAATTTACAGGAGCTTCAGAGGCACAAGTAAAAGCATGTTTAAATAACTGCTATGAAGTAACAGAAGAAATTGGTTCAAGTCGTGTTAATGCTAATACAGCTGGGCACTTAGACACAATTTCAGGACAAAACTTAAACAAAGAGTTTTATAAGAATCTAGGTTTTGATGAAACAATTTGGGATTTAGATAATATAAATGCTAAGGGATATCCAGAATTTAAATAGTGAAGTAATTTAAAAAAGTACTATATAGCAATATATAGTACTTTTTATTTTTGGATAGAAAAAATCTAATTAGCCACCTTTTGTTCTTGGAGTCATAAATGAAATACAAGCTTAATATTCTTTAGAAGGAAATTAGGAGGTGTATTAAATTTATGGAAAAGATAAGAACTTATAAAATTGAAAATAAAAAATACACAGTTATAACCAAGAGCATAGAGAAAACAGAAACAATAGACAAACTATATGAGGTTATTTGTCAATACATTATTTCACAAAGAAACGAAAATAACATAGGTAGGTGAATCGATTGAACACAAGATACAAAGTAGCAGCTTATTTAAGGTTGTCACAAGAAGATGAGGATAAAAATGTAAGTGATAGTATAATCAGCCAAAAAAATATCATAGAAAAAAAAATAAAAGACTTAGGGGAAGAATTTTTTATCATTGACTATTATATCGATGATGGGTATACTGGACTAAATACCAATAGACCAGACTTTCAAAGAATGATACAAGATATCGAAAAAGGAACGGTAAATTGTATTATTACGAAAGATTTATCCAGACTATCAAGAAATAGCTTTGAAGCTAATTATTATATAGAAATGTATTTTTTGGAAAGAAAGGTAAGGTATATATCTGTTTTAGATCATGTAGATACAGGAACCAAAAATTCTAATAATGATATGATACCCTTTAAAACATTAATAAATGATTGGTATAGTAAAGATATTTCTAGAAAAATAAAATCTAGTATATGGGCAAGAAAAGAAAAAGGGATGTTTATGGCTTCCATAGCTCCTTATGGTTATAGAAAATCAAAAAAAGATAAACACAAACTTGTAGTAAATAAAGCGGAAGCAAGAGTCGTCAAAAGGATATATGAAGAATATAACAAAGGAAAATCCATTTCAGAAATAGTAAAAGAATTACAAGAGGATACGATACCAAGTCCAAACAATAGTCGAAATAATGGAGAAATTAGATACAAATGGAGAGAAGAAACAATTAGAAGAATACTGAGCAATAAAATATATTTAGGACATATAGAGTATGGAAAAAGGATCCATTTAAGCTATAAATCTAAAAAAGTAAAATACATTCCACCAGAAGATTGGAAAATTGTTTATCATATGCATGAGCCAATTATTACAGAAGAATTGTTTGATAAAGTTCAAGAAAAAAGAAATAGAAATAAAACAATCAAGAAAAAGAAGCATCAGTGGGAATTAAATGGGCTTGTTAAGTGCAAAGAATGTGGTGCTAAAATGACATTAAAAGTGGAATACAAAAGAAATAAGCGACAAGAGTTAAAATCTAAAAAAATATGTTGTTTAAATGGGTTAAAAAGATACCAAGGAAAAGAATGCATCAGAGGAAGTAAAGGATTGGATGAAGAAGTTTTAAATCAAATAGTTAATAGAAATATAGAGGAAATCATAAAAGGATTAAATAAAGAAACCTTAAAAAACTTGATTGTGGAACAACAAAGGAAAGAAAATCATAGTCAGGATAAGAAAGGATGTTTATACAAGGAATTACACAAAATAGAGAATGAAATAAAAGAACTTTATTTAGATTATAAAGATAATTTGCTAGATGAAGAAGATTATAAGCAATATTACAAAGAAAAAGGCAAGGAAAGAAGTAGAATCAAAAAAGAATTAGAAATTTCTAAGAAAAATGAAAGCCATAAAATAATAATAACAGAAGATAAAATAAATGAGTTTATAAAAGATCTATTAAATAGAAAACCATTTAGTAAGGAAATCATAACAGAGATAATTGATCATATAAAAATTGATAAGGATAATCAAATCGATATCTATTACCGATATGATATTTTTAAGGTGGTGACTTAAAATGAAGGAGTATAAGGTAGGAATTTATTTAAGATTATCAAAAGAACAGGAAGAAGAAAATAACAGCATAGAAGCACAAAGAGAAATTACAACGCAATATGCAATCAGAAAAAATTACAAGATAGTGAAGGAATATGTAGATAATGGATATTCTGGGATATTAGATACAAGACCAGCACTTAACGAAATGATGCTTGATATAACAAGAGGAATCATAAATATGGTAATAGTAAAAGACATAAGTAGACTAACACGTAATAAAAATAAAACAGGTTGGTATACAGATATATTTTTTCCAGATAATGATGTGAGATTTATATCAGTAACAGAGTTTATAGATAGTGGAGAGCGATATGAAATGGATGATAGTATCATGCTTAGAGGAATAGCAAATCAATATTATATCACAGATATCTCAAAAAAAATAAGAGCTAATAAAAAAGCCATGAAAGAGACAGGACAATTTGTAGAACACTTTGTCCCATATGGATACAAAAAAGAAAAAAATGACAAACATAGAATAAGAATAGATGAAGAGGTAGCAGATAATATAAGAAAAATTTATGATATGTATATAGAAGGAAAAAAAAGCAGTCAAATAGCAGACTACCTTAATTGTCAGAAGATAAAAAATCCTAGTAGATATCTGAAATTAAAAAATGCTACTAAAAAATGGAATACGGAACAAATAAATGATATATTAAGAAATCCATTTTATTGTCGGAAGTACTATAATGAATCAGTATGAAACGAATTGTATCAAAAAAACTTGCAGGAAGAATAAAAAGAGAGATACCTGGATAATGAAAGAAAATACACATGAACCAATAATTGAAAAGGAAAAATATGATAAGGTACAAGAAATAAAATTAAGAAAACAGGTTAAGACAAAAGTAAAACACCAATTTTTATTGCGAGATTTATTGTATTGTGGGCATTGTAAAAGAAAATTGCAATATAAGGTTTATAAGTCATCTGATAAAAAAAGGTTTTTATATGAAAGTAGTCGATTTAATTGTAGTTTGTTCTATAAAAAGAAATGTAAAAATAATATCCATGTGAAAGAAAAAGATTTAAATGAAATGGTAAAAAAGGTAGTTGTGGAGCAAATGGACTTAATCGAAAAAGACAAAAAGATAGATAGGTTAACTTATCATTATAAGAAAAATAATGAAAATATAAAAAAAATAGAAGAGTATAAAAACGAAATAGAAAAATTAGAAAGAAAAAAAAGACTTTTCTATAAAAATAAATGTGAACAATATATAACAGTAGAAAAATTTAAAATAGAATATACAAAAGCAAAAGAAGAAATAGAAAAATTTCAAAACATAATAAAAGAACTTAGAAATGAGGAAAATAATATACAAGAAGAAAAAACAATAAGAGAAATGGTTACTAAAATAGATACGGGAAGTTTTATAGATAATGTGATATTAAAAAAGATAATAAACAAAATTGAAGTATATTCGAATAACAAAATTGAAATTACTTTTAATCTATAAAAATATTAAAATTTAACGCTAAAAGTTAAATTCATTTTTTAAAGGATAACTGCAACAAGTAGAGCACAACACAAGGAGGTGGAGTGGCAGCTCCAGTAGGAGGGCAGATTTTTAGTGAGATTTTACCATATTTAGAAGTGAACCAAGGAAAGATTGAAGAAG
>CASAUJ010000057.1 GCA_949118805.1 uncultured Clostridia bacterium
TTCATTAAAAAAGCCAACTTTAATTTGGTACCTACTCCATCTGTACCTGAAACTAAAATTGGTTCTTTCATTTTTTCTGCGTGCAAGGCATATAGCCCTCCAAATCCTCCCAAATCGGATATAACATTACTATGATAAGTACTTCTTACTGCTTCTTTCATTAGTTCTACTGATTGGTATCCTGCGGTTACATCAACACCTGCTTTTTTGTAACTTTCACTGAAACTTTTTTCCATTTTTTACATTCCTTCCTTGCGTAAAAAATTTTGAAAAATATCTTCCTTTATTTTCCAAAATTCTTTGTTTAAACTTTCTGTCTTTATTATATAATATTTTTCGTTTTTGTTCAACATTTTTTTTAAATTTTAGTTATGAATTCGTCTTCCTTTCCATTCTGTCATTCCTATCTTCCCTCAAAATCAAAAAAATCTGGTGGTGTTGTGCTATGAAAAATAACACTAACTTCCGCAGAAGTAATTCCTAATTTTCTACCAATCGTGGTATGATCCATTCCTTGCTTTTTCATTATTTTTATTTTATTATATAGCATTTTTCTTTTGGTCCATTTTTCATATTCTACTAATGGCTTATAAAATTTCGTATGTCGTAATCCATCCATCATTTCACGAATCATTTTTTGAACCGATAGTAGTCCACCCTTTTGATTGGATTCTGCAATCAATACTTTTATGCTTTCCTTTTCTGCTAGCTCAGGATGTATATGAAAAATATTTAATACTATTTCTAAGTCTTCATTGGTTATATCACCCTCTAATTTATGTAACTGATTTATGATTTCAATAAATTTTTTTCTGCCTTCTGTTTTTACATTTTGCTCACCATCTAATTCTAAATCCTGTTCCTTCTTTGCTAATTTTTTATATTTTTTATAAATTCCTTTATACTCTTTCATCTTTCGTTTTTTCTCTCTGTTGTCTACTTTCTCTTTTTCTTTCTCTTCTCTTTTTTGAGTTTCTTCTATTTCTTCTTGTGTAATCCAAGTATTGTTTTGTATCCTTTCTTTTCTAATTCTATAAGCAGAAGAAATGCTAATCTCCATGCTTTCAGCTGCTTCTTTCATGCTTCTATCATTTTTTAGATGTCCTCTTAATTCTTCTACTATCTTTTGTTGCTTTTTATTTCTCTCTTTTTCTCTCTCAATTTTTCTTTGTCTTTTCTTTTCCTCTTTTCTTTTTTGAATTTCTTTCATTTCTTCTTCCGTAAGCCATGTATTGTTTTTTACACTTTCTCTTCTAATTGCATAAGCATAAGAAATACTAACTCCCATGCTTTTAGCTGCCTCTTCCATGCTTCTATCATTTTTTAGATGTTCTTTTAATTCTTCTATTCTCTTTTGTTGCTTTTTGTTTCTCTCTTTTTCTCTCTCAATTTTTCTTTGTCTTTTCTTTTCCTCTTTTCTTTTTTGAATTTCTTCTATCTCTTCTTCCGTAAGCCAAGTATTGTTTTTTATACTTTCTTTTCTAAGTGCATAAGCATAAGAAGTACTAATCTTCATGCTTTCAGCTGCTTCTTTCATGCTTCTATCATTTTTTAGATGTCCTTTTAATTCTTCTACTATCTTTTGTTGCTTTTCTGTTTCTTTTGATCTTCCCATAAAATTTCCCCTTCTTCTCATCTAATTATCTTTCTAGTACATAAGATAACATAAAATTCGTTTTTTGACAATCCTATTCAAGTAAAAAAAGACAACTCAGAAACCATATTCTCCCATTATTACTTAGAATAAAAGAATATAAAAGCAATAACTAATAGAATTGTTTTTACTTGTTAACGCTAGTGATACGAATTCTTTTATCTTTTTGGATAATTTTGTAAATTGGTATTGACAAGTTATAGTTTTTAGATTATATTGTAATTGAGTTTGGAAAATTAAGGTAATTTGATAGATTTTATCAAACCTTGTTTCCTTATTTTTTTGTATTATATTAATAAAAGGGAGGAAAATATGTTAAGTTTTGTAATTTGTGATGACAATAAAAATTTGTTAGATCGATTAGAAAAGATGTTAGAAACCATATTTTCTAAAAATGATTATGATGCTTCTGTTACCTTTAAGTCTGATAATGCTGATTCCATTTTAGATTATCTTGATAACAATACAGCTGACGTGTTAATGCTAGATATTAATTTAAGATCGAGTAAAAGTGGACTTGACTTAGCAGAAGAAATTAGAAAAAGAAAGAAAAATCCTTATATTATTTTTACAACTGGACATTTAGAATATGCTATGATGGCTTATAAATATAAAACTTTTGATTATTTACCCAAGCCAATTGTTTATGAGCGATTAGAAGAAACCATTGATCGTTTATTTGAAGATGCCAATGAATTAAGTAAAAATTATATTAAAATTGATAACAAAAATACACTTATTGATGAATCTGAAGTTCATTACATCAAAAGAGATGGTATGAAACTAATTTTCCACACTTCTTCTCGTGACTATGATACTTACAGTTCTTTTAATAAGTTTCAGGAAAAATTACCGTCTACTTATGTTAGATGTCACAAATCTTATATTGCTAATTTAAAACAAATTAAAAACATTGAACCAGTTTCAGGTATTATTACTTTTACAGATGGTAATACTTGTGATATTGGTCCAAAATATAAAAAAGATTTTTTGGAGGTTTTAAAAAATTATGGAACTTTTGAATAACATTTGGACATTATTGATTACACCTAGTGAATTAAATACACAAATTCTTACCTTTCCTTTTTATTTTGTTGAAGCTTATACCATTATGACTTTATTTCTTCTTATATGTAACATTCAAACATCTAAAAAGAAACAGCTTATATTTGTAATTTCACTAACCATTACCTCTTCTCTTTTTGAAAAATTAATATCTAGTCCATTGAATGTATTATTAAATGATAGTTTTATGTTTTTATTAATAATTCTATTATTTAAAACTATTCCTTTTAAAACATTAATAGGACTTGTTTCATCAGTTGGAATCTTTGGTATCATTTCATCATTGATCTCTAATCCATATATAACTATTCTTGATATTACTGCTGAACAACTTTCTACCATTCCAATTTACAATATTGGACATTTACTATGTATCTATGCCATCAACTTTTTAATTATTTTCTTGTTGCGATTTAGAAAAATAGAATTCAATATATTAGAAGATATTGATACGAAAAACAAAAAAATTATTTTAGTTAATTTCTTATTAGGTATTTTTGTTTTAATCGTTCAAGCTTGTATCATTTTCTATTTTGTAGATAAATTACCAATTATTATAACACTTTTAAGTTGTATTTCTTTGATTGCTTATTTATTCATTAGCATTTATAGTTTAACTCGAGTTATGAAATTAACATTGACTACAAGAAAGCTAGAAAGTGCAGAAGAATATAACAAAACCTTACATATCTTACATGATAATGTTCGTGCTTTTAAACATGACTTCGATAATATTGTTACTACCATAGGTGGTTATATAAGAACAAATGACATGGAAGGATTAAAAAGTTATTATCTACAATTAGAAGATGATTGCCAAGATGTTAATAATTTATATTTATTAAATCCTGAAGTAGTTAATAATCCTCGGTATTTATAATTTACTAACAAGCAAATACCATGAAGCAGATTCTAAAGATATTAAAATAAACATGATTTTCTTATTAGATTTACAAACTTTAAAAATGAAAATTTACGATTTTGCTAGAATTTTAGGAATCCTTTTGGATAATGCAATTGAAGCAAGCAATGAATGTGATGAAAAATTGATCAATATTACCTTTAGGAATGATCTGAAACATAACAGACAACTAGTTATCATTGAAAACACTTATAAAAACAAGGAAATTGATACTGATAAAATATTCGAAAAAGGTATCTCTGAAAAAGAAAATCATACTGGATTAGGATTATGGGAAGTTCGTAAAATTATTAAGAAAAATAATAATGCTAATTTATATACTACAAAATCAGAACGTTTCTTTTCACAGCAATTGGAACTTTATTAATATACAAAAAACAGCTTTAAAAAAGCTGTTTTTTGCTGGATTGTATAAGTATAACTTTTAAGTTATATCATTGGTAAAAATAATTTTTCGTCCTATCTTTACCAATGTTGTTTTTTTATTAATCTTTTTTAATTAAACTTGCTGGCATTTTTGGTTGATGAAATACCCAAACAATTTTGCAAGCTGTATTGGTTGATGTAGCATATTTTTCAGCTACTTTGGCTAAGAATTTTAACATAATAAAATCCCCTTTCTTCTGTAAATTATATAATATAAAAACATTACCGGTTTATGTTTTTATACTAAGCATTTTGCATAGAAGCATTTTCATATACTTCATATCCATATTTATTATTGGTTAATCGATAGGCTAATTTTGTTATGGTTAAACTTTGTAAGAAATATCCTAATATTATGATATTAGAAATAACTTGATGATTTACTATTCCTGCTATTATAAATCCTATTGTAAAAGTAATATAAGAAATCATTTGTTGCTTTCTTCGATCTTTTTTTCTTAAAATAGGAAGATTTTCTGTATCTGCTGGTGCATACAACTTAATCATACACATTCCAAAAGTCCATATACTTGCTATCACAATGTATTTAAAAATTCCATTTAAGAAAACTATTTTTGCTAATATTGGTATCCCACAAAAAAATATTGTAGTTCCTAAAATACATCCTAAATGTGTCTTTAGATGAAAGCCACCTGAGGCATTTTTATATGGTATTAATAGCAAAAAAGTTAATAAGGTTTCTTTCCATATCCCTAATAAATAAGCAATCACTATAACCAAAAATGTTTTTGGAAGTTCTCCTATAATATTTTGAAGACCATAATGTATGATTTCTGCTTTTTCATCATCTATTTCAGGCATTTTTTTTCTAATTCGATTGGTTAGAAACTCACAGAATTTATCGATCATTTCTCCACCTCATTTCGATAAATGGATTTTACCATTTAAATTTCTCTTTTGATTTTTTTATTTACGAAATCAGTGTTTTCATTTATAAAAAATTAAGCCTGTTTTTGGTAATCAATTTTGTATACATATATAAAACTATGTATATAACTTATAGACATACA
>CASAUJ010000058.1 GCA_949118805.1 uncultured Clostridia bacterium
GTTATATACCTAACATTGTCATATTTTCAGCAATTTCATCTGCTGAAATATTTTCATCACAACTTTGCCATGTTTCTTTATCCCAAATTTCAAGTCTTGTTCCTACTCCTATAATAACAGCTTCTTTATTTAAGTTTGCTACTACTCTTAAATTATTAGGAAGTAGAAATCTTCCTTGTTTGTCAATTTCGCATTCTGTGGCACCAGATAAGAAAAATCTTACAAAGTTTCTAGCATTTTTATCTGATAATGGTAAAGTTTTTAATTTTGTTTCAAAGTTCAACCACTCATTTTGTGAAAACGCAAATAAACATCCATCTAATCCTTTTGTAACGATGAATTTTTCTCCCATGTCATTTCTCAATTTTGCTGGCATAATTAATCTGCCTTTTACATCAATAGAATGCTCGTATTCACCTATTAACAAGTAGTTTCCCCTCCTTCCACTTTCTTACCACTTTGTACCACTTTTCTCCACTTCATCTAAATTTTAATATAACTTTTGTGATTTTGCAAGCTTTTTTTGAAATTTTTTTATTTTTTTCTCATTTTTTTGTTTCTTTCCTAATCCCTTTACCTTGTCATAGAACTTTTAGTATGATTGTATTTATTTTTCCACATTAATAGTTCATTCTTTTTTATTTTTCTAATTGTTATACTTTTTATAGTATTTGTAAGGAGGAAACTTTGTGAAAAGTGAAGAAAAAATTTTAAGAAAAAGTATTGGAAAGAAAATTAAATTAGCTCGCTCAAAAGCAGAATATACACAAGAACAATTAGCAGAAAAATTGTCTTTATCTCCTAGGTATGTTAGTCAGCTAGAAAGAGGGATTGCTTTTGGAAGTGCTACTACAATTATAAATGTTTGTAAAGCATTAAATATATCTTCTGATTTTTTATTTCAAGATTTAATTAAGAATGAAACTCCTATTATGGATACCATTATTGATGATAAATTTTTAGAAGATTATATGAAATTAAATGATTATAATAAAAGTATTTTATCTGTTCTAGCCAATGAATTAATGAAAATGCAAAAAAATGCCTAAGTGTTAACACTTAGGTTTTCTTTATTTTTTATTGTTTTCTATTTCTTACAATTATGAATAAATTCCTTAAAAATCGCCTTCATCTTTTCATCTTTTTGGTATAAACTTTCTGGGTGGAACCTAACTCCCATATAAAATTTTTTATTTTTCGCTTCTATCACATCTGGATAATTATCTTCACAAAATGCTACTTTTTCTAACATCGGACAAGTCTTTATCGTTCTTTTATGTCTTGAGTTTACCATCATTTCCTCTTTTTTTACGATGTTATAAAATTTTGAATTTTTATCTATTTTAATATTATGAACATATTCATCAAAGGATCGATCATGTTTTTCTGGATTAGAAATTTTCTCGGTTTTTCCTCCTAGTGCTCTTGCTATGTTATTCTGCCCTGCACAAATTCCTAGTATAGGGATATCCTTTTCATAACAATACTTTGCTATTATGATTTCATAATTATCTGTTTCTGCTCCACCTTGCAATAGAATTCCATTACATAGTTTAATTTGAGCAATCAAATTTTCTTTTTCTTCTTTTAATAAACGATCCTTCCATTCGTCTCCACAACAATTCATTTTTAATTCTGTTGGTAATATCCCAATTGCAATCCCACCATTATCAAATATTGCTTGTTTTACTTCATCTCGTATAAATGTGTCTATTCTTTCCTTTCTTCTTGTTTCTTTTAAATTATGATATGACTCGTTCTTTATTCACTATCTTGTCTACTTTTCCCTCTTTATTTATGATTACAGTAAATCCCATATCTCCTAAAAATTCATATAATTGTGGCAAATACCAATCTATATTAGTTAATATTACATTTTCCATCAAGTTTTGCTTCATTGTTTCTGATATTCATGTTCCACTATGTGGTATACTAATTACAAAAGGATAACCATTTTTCTTTTCATTTATGACTACCATTTTCTTTCTATTATCTTTTAATAAGCTATCTCTTTCTTCCATTCTATGCCTCATTAAATATAAATTTTTGAATGGCTTTTGCCACTCCATTATCATTATTACTCGCTGTTACAAAATCTGCTTTTTCTTTTAAATATGGTTCTGCATTTGCCATTGCGATTTTTAGCCCAGCACACTCAAACATCGATCTATCATTGCCACCATCTCCCATCACGATGATTTCTTCTCGTTTGATGCCTAGCTTATTGGCTAAAATAAGGATTGCATTTTTCTTACTACAACCTTTTTTCATAATATCAATATATTTTGATTCAAATGTATGGTTCTCTGTTTTGTACATATAATCACAAATAACTGTGGTTTCTATTCCTTCTATTTCATTTACTCTTTTTCTAATTTTATCTAGTGTTCGTGTATCTCCACCTATAACACATAGCAATTTGATCAATTGGGAATTTTTCTTAATCCTATCTTCTATCTTTTCTATTCTCGTCTTCCTTTGGTCTGCACTGATTCCTGTAATTTCGAATGCTTCTCTACTGGTAGCTTCTACAATTGCTTCCTCATCTGTATAAAGCATCATATAATCTGCATTTTCTTCTAAAAAAATATTTCTAATATTAAATATCTCTTCTTCTGAAAAGTCAACTTTATGAATATATTGATTGGTTTCATTCTCTTTTATAATAGCACCATTACAAGCAATGATAGAATGAGCAAAACCATTTCCATAGGAGTTACTTATATCATTTGCATATCCTAAAGGTCTCCCTGTTGCTATTACAGATCGTACTCCTTTCTCCTTATAAGCTCTTTGAATCCACTCTATATTTTCTCTACTCACCTTTTTTTCATCATTTAATAAGGTTCCATCCAAATCCAATACCATCATTTTATACATATCCTCTTCTCCTTTTCTATCTTTTTTCAAAACAAGAAAAAGTAAGTCTTTAAACTTACTTCACTTGTCTGGCTTTTACAACTACTCTATACTTACTATCATCTGTACAAGTAATTAACGTAATTTCCCTTCTTCCATTTGTTAATTGTGATGTACAACTTACATCAGTTGGATCCACCTCATACTTTGTATATACTTTATATAATATTACTTTTCCTGATAAATCAGTTATTTCTATCGAATCTCCTTCTACTAAAGTTGGTACTTTACTAAAAAATAAATCATTTCTATAATTATGTCCTACAATACAGAAATTTCCTACTTTATTTGGTTCTGGTCCCCAAAATCTTGTTGGAGATATCTTTAATAAATCTTCTGTTTCTGCTGTCGTATCAGTTGGTCCATCAATAATAGGATAATTTACATTTATTTTTGGAATGCTGATGGTTGCAACTGTTTCATACTTATGTCCTTTGGCTGTTGTCTGCATTCCTTTCCCTTTTATACTAGCTTTTGGAATTTCTTCTGGTATTTCATCTAATACAACAACTAATACATTATTTTGAACTACTGTTGTATCCCCTTCTGGTATTTCAAGATTCGCTAAAATTTCTTGTGACACTTGCTCACTTTTATTTCTTTCGTATTCAGCATAAACATAAGCTGTTAATAAAATGCACACTAAAAAAACAGACACAAAAAATTCAAATCGATAGAATTTTTTCTTCTTCTTCAATTCAGGGGTAACATACAATTTTTTAGTGACTAAAATTTGGTTCATGTTATTCTCCTTATTTTATACTTCTTTTTTCATTATATCATATTAATTAAAAAATGAGAATACTTTTTTTATAACTGTTTCAAAATGCATTTGGAAATATTGGCATAATCTTCTAATGATAACCTCTCTGGTCTTATTTCTATCGCCATTCCCAATTCTTCTAAAATTTTAATTCCCTGTTGTTTATCTTTAAAAATATTGGTATTAACAAGAGCATTTAATAATGTTTTTCTTTTTTGCATAAAAGCACATTTAATGATACGAAACATTGCTTCTTTTTCTTCTATTTCGATAGGTGGTTTTTTTCTAATCTCTAATTTTATTACCTTTGATGTTACTTCTGGACTTGGTATAAAGCAATCCTTTGGTACTTCTAAAATCCCTTGTGCTTGTGCATAATAATAAACACGATAGGTAATGGCCCCTGTTTCTTTTTCTCCTGGTATAGCAACTAATCGATCTGCTACTTCTTTTTGTATCATCACGGTAATACTGTCTAGAGGCAATTCTTCTTCTAACAATTTCATGATAATTGGGGTGGTAATATAATAAGGTAAATTAGCAACTATTTTTACTTTTTTCCATTGATTTTTTTCTTTCTCTTTACGAATTAAACTTTCTAAATCTACTTTTAACACATCTTGTTTCAAAAGTTCAAAATTCTTGTAGTGTAAAAATCGATCCGATAATATTTTTATCATTTTTTCATCTAATTCAATGGCGACAACCTTTCCAGCTCTTTCCAATAATTGTTTGGTTAAAGTTCCTAAACCTGGTCCAATTTCTATAACCAAATCTTGTTTTGTTATTTGACTACTCTCTACTATTTTTTGTATGACTTCTTCAGAAATCAAAAAATTTTGTCCCAATGATTTATTGGCTCTAATATGATATTGATTCATTAGAAATTTAGTCTCTTCCAAAATTCCACTCATTGTTTTCCTCTTTTCCAAATTTTCTCCTATTTTTTATTTTATTATATTTTGTAGAATTTTTCAACTTATAGGTTTAAAATAGATATGTCACAAGTAAATTGAAAATAAAATATTGAAAGA
>CASAUJ010000059.1 GCA_949118805.1 uncultured Clostridia bacterium
AACCCACGTCATCAGCTTGGAAGGCTGAGGTTCTACCATTGAACTACACCTGCAAAATTCTCCTCCTGACAATTATAGATTATAAACGTTTTTTATTTCTTTGTCAATACTTTTTTTAAATTTTTCTTATCGATCTCTATTTTTTACTTGCCAACCTGTACCACGACTAATATTTCTCGTTTTCAATTCTTCCACTTTTATTCTTGGAACATTTGGTAAACGATTACATTTCTTGTTTTTTTTCTCTTTTTCTCTCATACTAGCTTGAAAACATTTTGCTTTTCTCATAATATATCGATTTGCCAAATTTTTATCCTGAGGAACCTTTTCTACTTTTCCCTTCTTTTTTTCTTTAGCATATTGTTGCATTTGTTCCAATAATCCATCTGGAGAATTCGCCATAATCGCTACTCTCATATTATCTTCAATTGCTACTTTAAACATAGAAACATCATTTAATCCATTTCCCACACAAATATATCCGTATTCTGGTTCTAGTATTTCTACAAGAAATTTAACGCTGTCCCCCTTACTAATATTCTTCTGTGCTATATCTAATCGATAATTTTGGGCTTCCTTTTTAGGAAATCTTGTCACATCCATTTCTGTCCAACAATCCATCTTTTCAACATATGCTGAAAAGTCTTCCATCTTCTCTTTTGACCCAGCCAATACCAATTTTGTTATGTTCTTTGTACTTTTTATTATTTCACAAATATCCTCACAAAATTTTACTTCTTTATTTTTTCGATAATAAGATCTTACTTCCTTACTATCCGAAACAAAGAGTTCTCTACCATTTGCAAATCGGATATAATCTTTATTTCCACCATTTTTAATAAAATATTCGATCATTTCTAAAATCTTATCATGTTCTATTTCTTTTTGCTTGATAAATTCGTTCGTTTTGGTATAACAAATAATAGCACCGTTATCTCCTACTAATATTTCTGGTAATACAATCTTTTTCTCCTTCAACTCACTTTCTATATCTACAATCGTTCTCCCAGTCACAAATATTACCATACCTCCCATTGTAGAAACCTGATGAAATATGTTATTCAAATTTTTATCTTCCAAATTTGTAGTACCATCTTTATCCAAAAACAAAATAAATTTAGGCCTCTTCATTTGGTATTCTCCTACTTTTTGCATTCCCATAACTCCTTTTTATAAACAAGCTTTAATTAATCCTACAAACAATGGTGCTGGTTTATTAGGTCTTGATTTTAATTCTGGATGAAATTGTCCTGCAATAAAATATGGATGATCTTCTATTTCTACCATTTCTACTAATAACCCATTTGGAGAAGTTCCTGAAATTTTCAATCCTGCTTTTTCCAATCTTTCGCGATAATCGTTATTAAATTCATATCGATGTCTATGTCTTTCTGATATTTCTTTTGTGCCATAAACCTTGCTTGCCAAAGTTCCTTCTTTTATGATACATGGGTAAACTCCTAATCGCATTGTTCCACCTTTTTTGTCTATTCCTTTTTGTTCTTCCATAATATGAATCACAGGATTTTTACTTGTTTCCTCTAATTCTGCTGAATTTGCATCTACTAATCCTAATACATTTCTAGCAAATTCTACTACTGCCATTTGCATTCCTAAACAAATTCCTAAAAATGGTATTTTATTTTCTCTTACATATTTTATGGTTTCAATTTTCCCTTCAATTCCTCTATTTCCAAATCCTCCTGGAACAACAACTCCATCCATTTCTTTTAATTTTTCTGCTACATTCTCTTTATTTATTGACTCTGAATCAATTAGGTGAACTTTTACTTTTACATGATTCGTAAAACCTGCATGATATAAACTCTCCATGACAGAAATATAAGAATCTTCTAATTGTACATATTTTCCTACAATTGCTATATTTACCACTTTATCTTCTATACTTCTGATATTTTCCACCATTGCTTCCCATTTTGTATTATCTGGTATATAGTTCTCTAGCTTCAAATGATTACAAACCTCTCTTGCCAAGCCTTCTTCCTCTAGCATTAAAGGAACTGCATATAAACAATCTGCTGTTTTGTTTTGAATCACACTTGTTTTTCTTACATTACAAAACAAAGATAACTTTTCACGAATGCTATCTGGAATATCTCTTTCTGTTCTACAAACCAATATATTAGGTTTAATTCCAAAACTTTGTAATTCTTTCACAGAATGTTGTGTTGGTTTTGACTTTATTTCATTGGAACCTGAAATATAAGGCAACAAAGTGACATGAATATAAATTACATCTTCTGGATTTTTTTCTAATCCTACTTGTCGTATCGCTTCAATAATTGATAATCCTTCAATGTCTCCAACCGTTCCTCCTATTTCTGTTATGACAATATCTGTATCAGTATTTTCAAAACCATATATTTTTTCTTTTATTTCATTTGTAATATGAGGAATTACTTGTACTGTTTTTCCTAGATAATCTCCTTTTCTTTCTTTTTCAATTACATTTTGGTAGATTTTTCCCATTGTAATACTTGAATTTTTTGTTAAATTTTCATTGATAAATCTTTCATAATGCCCTAAGTCTAAATCTGTTTCTGCACCATCATCCGTAACAAAAACTTCTCCATGTTCATAAGGATTCATGGTTCCTGGATCTACATTAATATAAGGATCAAACTTTTGAATCGTAACTTTATATCCTCTATTTTTTAATAATCTCCCTAAAGATGCTGCTGTAATTCCTTTTCCTAATCCTGATACTACTCCTCCAGTTACAAAAATATATTTCATATTCATTGCTACAACTTCCTTTCTTTTTTTCACCAAAATGCAAAATCTCTAAAAAGGTTTGTCTTTATTTCAATAAAAACAAAAAAGATTAAAAAAATTGCCAAAATCGGTTTTTTTTTAATCTACTTTTATTGTAACACTTACTTTCTTTTTTTTCAAGTTATTTTTTTGTTTTTTGTAAAAAATTTCGAATTCATTTTGCTTTTTCTATTTTTTATTGTTATACTATAAAAAATAGAAAAGGAGGTTTTATTATGTCAACACCACATAATGAAGCAAAATTAGAAGAAATTGCCAAAACTGTTATTATGCCTGGCGATCCTCTTCGTGCTCAATATATTGCAGAAAATTTTTTAGAAAATCCTAAGTTAGTCAATCAAGTTCGAGGTATGTATGCCTATACTGGAACCTATCAAAACAAAGAAATTACAGTAATGGCTTCTGGAATGGGAATGCCAAGTATGGGAATTTATAGTTATGAACTTTATAAATTCTATCAAGTAGAAAATATTATTCGTATTGGCTCTTGTGGTGCTTACCAACCAGAATTAAAATTGTTTGATATTATTTTGTCAGAAAAAGCTTTTAGTGAGGGGAATTTTGCACTTACTTTAAACAATGAAAATTGTCATCTAGTTGGAGCAAGCAAAGAACTAAATACAAAAATTATAGAAACAGCGAAAGAAAATAATATAAATTTAACTTTAGGAAATACCGTTTGTACTGACTGTTTTGATGTTTATATGACAAATGTAGATGAATTTTTAGCTAGAATTCCTTCTGATTTACATCCTGTTAGTGCTGAAATGGAAGCTTTTGCTTTGTTTTATGTCGCAAAAGTATTGCATAAAAAAGCTGCTTGTCTTATGAGTGTAGTTGATTCTAAATATATAAAAGAAATTGCTACTTCTGAAGAAAGACAACGTGGACTAAATCGTATGATTGAATTAGCATTAGATACTAGTATCAAAATTTGACTTTATGTTCCCATAATGTTATAATAATGTTATCGATAACAAAATTGTAAAGCACATTGAAAGGAGCAAAAATGGAAAAAAACATTAGTGCACTCACTCTTACTAATAATAGTAAGAACGATTCACCAAAAATCAGTATCACAGTAGATGGCATTCCATATGACACTCTGGATGACACTCTGTATTTTACTGTGATCGGCTTCTTAGAAAGAGCCTTAGAAAGCTTGCGGATGGATAATCCTGAGATTGAACTATTATTCTAATCATGTGTTTTTTCATTTTAATTTTCAAAAAGTGGGGATTCTTTATGAATCCCCACTAACCCTTTCCATTTTTTAATCGTATGTTTTATCTTCTTATCAAATTCCAAATCTAATGCTTTCACAATATTTTCTTCTTGAATCATTTTTGTATTAATATCTTTTAATGTTATCCTAATTTTTTCTATTATTTTAGTTCTCTTATTTATTCTTAGATAGTTATCAAAATTATAGAAACAACAAATACAAATTTAATTTTAACAAATAAAATTTTACTGATTGTTTTGATGTTATATGACAAATGTAGATGAATTTTTAGCTAGAATTCCTTCTGATTTACATCCTGTTAGTGCTGAAATGGAAGCTTTTGCTTTGTTTTATGTCGCAAAAGTATTGCATAAAAAAGCTGCTTGTCTTATGAGTGTAGTTGATTCTAAATATATAAAAGAAATTGCTACTTCTGAAGAAAGACAACGTGGACTAAATCGTATGATTGAATTAGCATTAGATACTAGTATCAAATTTTGACTTTATGTTCCCATTATGTTATAATAATACTATCGATCTTATTACCCGACAGTTTTTAAAAAAGAAAATAGAATTGCAAAAAAACACCATC
>CASAUJ010000060.1 GCA_949118805.1 uncultured Clostridia bacterium
GTGGTATAATATTTTTATAAATTTAGTATTGACAAAACTTAGATAGTCAATTTTTTATATAAAAATATTGTTTTTTGTTTAGAATAAAAAAATTCTTTTCAAAATTAATATAGGGAGAGATAACTCAAAAGTTCACATCTTCAAATATACATGATATAATAGACATAATAAGGAGGCGCCCATGAAACACTGGTATCAAAAGAGTACTTCTATAATCGAAAAAGAATTAAAAACACAAAAAGAAGGATTATCTGAATCAGAAGCCCTTTCTAGATTAAAAAAATATGGAAACAACGAACTTCCAAAATCCAAACAAAAGAATGCATTCAATATATTTTTTAGTCAATTATTAAATCCACTTGTTGTAATTTTAATTATCACAGGAATAATTTCTGTTTTCGCTCAAGAATATGTAGATGCTATTTTTATCTTATTTGTTATTTTAGCAGATGCCATTCTTGGAACTTTTCAGGAATGGAAAGCAGAAAAGAGTGCTTCTACTTTACAAAATATGATAGAACTAAAGTCAAAAGTAATAAGAGATAACAGGAGCCTATTACTTCCTTCAAAACATCTAGTCATTGGAGACTTAATAAACTTAGAATCTGGTGACAAAATCAGCGCCGATATTAGACTTATTCACACTTCTAATTTAACAGTTGATGAAGCATTCCTAACTGGAGAATCCATCGCAACAATCAAATGCTCTGAGCCAATAACGAATGAAAGCCCAATCACAGAACAGAAAAACATGGGATTTGCTGGTTCTACTGTTTTAAGTGGAAGAGGAACTGGTATTGTTGTTGCTACAGGAAAAGATACAGAACTTGGAAAAATTGCTCATCATGTAACAAATAGCGACTCTACCAAATCTCCATTGGTTATTAGAATGGAAAAATTCACAAAACAAATTAGTATACTTGTTATTATGATTGCCATAATAATCACATTCATTTTATATTTAAAAGGAATGGCACCAAGAGAAATATTTTTTACAGTAGTTGCTCTTTCGATTTCTGCCATTCCAGAAGGATTACCTGTTTCTTTAACCATTGCTCTTTCCATAGCTTCTAGCAGAATGGCTAAAAAAAATGTAATCGTTAGAAAACTAAATGCAGTGGAAGGACTAGGAAGCTGCACTGTTATAGCTACAGATAAAACTGGCACTTTAACTTTAAATGAACAAACAGCAAAAATAATTACTTTTCCAAATGGAAAAAATCATACCATTTCAGGAATTGGATATAACGGAAATGGTTCTATCGAAAATTGCAACAGCGAAGTAAAAAACATTGTCACTATGGGTGTTCTAAATAACGAAGCTAGTCTTTATTTAAATGACCAGGAATGGAAATATCATGGTGATTCAATTGATGTTGCTCTATTATCACTTGGTCACAAAGCAAAAATGAATTCTAAAATGAAAGATGACTTTCCAATTATAGGAGACATACCCTATGAATCAGAAAAAAAATACTCTGCTGTTTTTTATCAAAATAAAAAAGAAACTGAAGTTACTATAAAAGGTTCATTAGAAACGATTCTTTCCTTTTGTGAAACAATGCGAATAGATGGTAAAGAAATACCGTTAGACTCCCAAAAGATTATCAAACAAAGTGAAGAATTAGCTGCTTCTGGTTATCGAGTAATTGCTTTTGCGCAAGGCATAAAAAAGAATTTTATAAAAAAAGAAACTTATGACCAAAATGATATTCCAAAACTTACTTTTTTAGGAATGATTAGTTTTATCGACCCACTACGTAAAGAAGTCCCTGAAGCAATTAAAGCGTGTAAAAAAGCAGGAATCAAAGTAATTATGATAACGGGTGACCATCCGTTAACAGCTAAAGCAATCGGCAAAGAGCTAGAATTTAATAGCGAAACAATTGCAACAGGAAATGAATTACAAAAATATTTAGACCAAGGAGAAAAAATGAGTGATGAATTTATAAAAACAATTTCTATTTTTTCTCGAGTTACCCCTTCTCAAAAACTAGCAATCATTGAATCACTCAAAAGACAAGGGGAATTTGTTGCTGTAACTGGAGATGGGGTCAATGATGCTCCTGCTATGAAAGCTGCAAATATAGGCATTGCAATGGGAAGTGGGACCGATGTTGCAAAAGAAACTGGTTCATTAATTATTACAAATGATAATTTTAGTTCCATTGTTTCTGGAGTTGAAGAAGGACGCTTTGCTTATGATAATATTAGAAAAGTCATTTATATGTTATTATCTTGTGGAATTTCAGAAGTTCTATTTTTCATTCTTGCTCTCACTTTTGGAATGCCAATTCCTTTATTAGCAATACAACTACTATGGCTAAATCTAGTAACAGATGGCATTCAAGATGTTGCTCTTGCATTTGAAAAAGGTGATAAAAATGTCATGTATAAACCACCTCGAAAAAGAAATGAATCTATTTTCAATAAACTAATGATTGAAGAAGTTTTATTATCTGGTATGATAATAGGAGGAACTGTTTTTGGCTTTTGGTTCTATCTAATAAATATAGTACACATGGATATAGAAAGTGCTAGAAGCTACGTATTATTAATTATGGTTTTCATGCAAAATATTCATGTATTAAATTGTCGTTCAGAGCTTACTTCAGCATTCAAACTCTCTATCAAAAATAATCCATTCGTAATATGTGGAATATTATCTACTTTAGTATTACAACTAATCGTTACAGAAACCCCTTTCTTAAGTTCAATATTAAAAACAACATCATTAGATAGTTATCATATTTTGTTAGCTTTTATCTTAACAATACCACTTTTAATTATTATGGAATTATTCAAATATATAAAACGTAAGGAGTAAAACATGTATTATTTTATTTATTATTTCGCCATGTTTATGATTTATTCATTTTGTGGTTGGGTTATAGAAATGCTCTATGTTGGCTTTTCAGAAAAAAAAATTATTAATCGAGGATTTTTATTGGGTCCATATTTACCAATCTATGGAGTTGCTGGAACTCTAATGACTTTTATTTTAGGATTTTATATTGATTATCCTTTCTTCCTGTTTTTAAATGCTATTATTATTGGCTCTATTGTAGAATATTTTACAGGTTATGCCATGGAAAAAATATTTAAAGCAAAATGGTGGGATTATTCTAAAGAGCCACTTAACTTAAATGGAAGAATCTGTTTACAAAATTCTATTTTATTCGGAATATTAGGAACAATTTTAGTTTATTATATTAATCCATTTTTGCGTTCTTGCTTAAACCAAATTCCGCACTCAATTTTATACTTTATTTCAGGATTATTACTTTCATTATTTGTAATTGATGCAATCATTTCTTGCAACATTATAAAACAATTAAAATTAACCGCTACTGCTTTAAAAAAAGATTATACAGACGAAATGTCACATAAAGTAAGGGAATCTTTGGCCAATAAAAATTGGTCTTTCAAAAGAATTCTAAATGCTTTTCCAGACCTTACATTTTTAAATATGAAAGAATTCAAAAAAATGATAAAAAAGCAAGCAAAACGCTTAAAAGAGAAAACTAAAAAATTAGCTCGTTTAAGAAAAAAAGAAGAAAAACTAAAAAACAAACAAAAAGAACTTGAAAAAGAAATAAAAAAAATAAAGTAAAAACCAAAATTAAGGACTGTAATAAAGAAACAGTCCTTTTCATTTTGCTTTGATTCCATATAATTATAGTAAATAATAATTATGAAATCATTTAATATTTTATAATTATTCTCTTAAGTATAAATTATCTCTTCCAGAAAAATCCCCATACACTTATATTTTTTAGTATTTCATCTTTTTGATATCAACATTTTTTATGAATGAGATATTTGTATCTTAATTTTATTCAACTTATCTACATTAAAATTCTATTAAATTATCCATCAATTTACTAATAATAGTTTCCTATTAACAAATTCAAGAATATATAAATAAAAATATTTCTAAATTGACACTTCTAATTTACAAATAGATATAAAATATAAAAATATTACCATTAATAAATTAAATATTTTTTCAATTAAAAGGTAACATTTTTCTTTATTGTAATTTCAACCGCACCATTTTAATCATAATTTAATTCTACCTCATA
>CASAUJ010000061.1 GCA_949118805.1 uncultured Clostridia bacterium
TATGGGGCTTCCAACGGGAATTGAACCCGTGACCTCTACCTTACCAAGGTAGCACTCTACCAACTGAGCTATGGAAGCATGTGAAATGGGGACGTTTCTTTTTGCACATTTTTATAAAAGACTTATTTATTATACAACAATAAAATTAAAAAGTAAACTATTTCTATTGACTTTTTTAAAAAAATACATTAAAATATTATTGTTAGGGAAAAACAAGTGAGAGAAAAGTAAAGTATAGGTTACTTAAAAGAGAGAATTAGTCTGAGGCTGAAAACTAGTTCAAGAAAACATACTTGAAAAACTAACTCTCCCAATGTTTCTAGTGAATAAGCTAGACGGAGAAGAACCGTTATCTTCTTATTAATTAAGTTAAAAATAGGATGGAACCGTGTAAATATTACACTCCTATGGATAGAATATTATCCATTTGGGTGTTTTTTTATTAGATAAAGATCTTGTATTTAAAGAAAACATTCTATAAATTGTAAAATAAAGGAGGAATTTTAAAATGAAAATCACATTAAAAGATGGTTCAATTTTGGAAGTACAAGAAGGGAGTTCAATTTTAGAAATTGCAAATGAAATTAGTGAAGGATTAGCAAGAAATGCAACTTGTGGAGAAGTAAATGGAGAAATAAAAGACTTAAGATATAAAATACAAAAAGATTCAAATTTAGTAATTCATACTTTTCAAATGGATGATTTAGAAGGAAAGAAAGCCTACTGGCATACAACATCTCATATCATGGCACAAGCTGTAAAAAGATTATTTCCAAATGCAAAAATTGCAATAGGACCAGCGATTGATGAAGGATTTTATTATGATTTTGATGTAGAAACTCCATTTACAGAGGAAGATAAAGCTAATATTGAAGAAGAAATGAAAAAGATTATAAAAGAAAATTTAGCCATTGAAAGATTTTCTTTATCAAAAAAAGAAGCCATTGAAAAAATGAAAAATGAGCCATATAAAATAGAATTAATTGAAGATTTACCAGAAGGAGAAGAAATCAGTTTTTATCAACAAGGAGATTTTGTTGATTTATGTGCAGGACCTCATTTAGAAAGCACAGGAAAAATAAAAACTGTAAAAATTTTGGCATCATCTGGTGCTTATTGGAGAGGAAATGAAAAAAATAAAATGTTACAAAGAATTTATGCTATTTCTTTCCCAAAAGCAAGCCTGTTACAAGAACATTTAGATTGGTTAGAAGAAGCTAGACAAAGAGATCATAGAAAAATAGGAAAAGAGCAAGAATTATTTATGACACATGAATTGGTGGGTTCAGGACTTCCTATGTATTTACCAAATGGTGCAACCATTCGAAGAATTCTAGAAAGATACATAGCAGATAAAGAAGTTGCATTAGATTATAAACATGTTTATACACCATCTCTTGCTAATGTTGAATTATATAAAACTAGTGGGCATTGGGATCATTATAAAGAAGATATGTTTCCTGTCATGAAGATGGAAAATGAGGAGATTGTTTTAAGACCAATGAACTGTCCACACCATATGTTAATTTATAAAAATAAATTACATTCTTATCGTGATTTACCAATTCGAATTGGAGAATTAGCCCATGATTTTCGATATGAATCAAGTGGTAGTGTTTGTGGATTAGAAAGAGTTCGTGAGATGTGCCAAAACGATGCGCATATTTTTGTAACACCAAAACAAATTAAAACAGTATTTGGAGAAGTTGTAAAATTAATCTTATCCGTATATGAAGATTTTGGATTTGATCATTATACTTTCCGCTTATCTTTAAGAGATAAAAATAACAAGGAAAAATATTTTGACGATGATCAAATGTGGGAAACAGCAGAAAGTCAATTAAGAGAAATTTTAACAGAATTAGGAATTGAGTTTTATGAAGCTGAAGGAGAAGCCGCTTTTTATGGACCAAAATTAGATGTACAGATAAAAACAGCAATTGGACATGATATAACCATATCTACTTGTCAATTAGATTTCTTACTACCACAAAGATTTGAATTAGAATATATAGGAGAAGATGGGCAAGCTCATAGACCAGTAGTAATTCATAGAGCAATTTTAGGAACTTTTGATCGTTTCTTATCTTTCTTAATTGAAGAATACAAAGGAGCATTTCCTGCATGGCTTGCACCAGTACAAGTTAAAATTTTACCAATAACAGATCGTCAACATGAATTCGCGAAACAAATAAAAGAACAATTATGTAAAAAAGGAATTCGTATTGTATTAGATGATCGAAATGAAAAGATTGGTTACAAAATAAGAGAAGCCCAACTTGAAAAAGTACCTTATATGTTGGTAGTTGGAGAAAAAGAAGTAGAAGCTAATACAGTAGCAATTCGTTCGAGAGAAGATGGGGACATAGGAACCATGAAAATAGATGAGTTTGAACAAAAATTATTAAATGAAATTGAAAATAAATCAAAATAAACATATGGCTAAAGTGATATCTGTTCACTTTAGCCATAAAAGAGATAGGAGAAATGAAAATGAAAATTGGAATTGTAGGATTACCAAATGTAGGAAAAAGCACAATGTTCAATAGTATTACAAAAGCAGGAGCAGAATGTGCTAATTATCCATTTTGTACCATAGAACCTAATGTTGGAGTGGTTGGTGTACCAGATGAAAGATTAGAGGAACTTACTAAAATGTATCATCCACAAAAAACAACGCATGCTATTATTGAATTTGTTGATATAGCAGGGCTTGTAAAAGGGGCAAGCAAAGGAGAAGGATTGGGAAACAAATTTTTATCACACATTCGTGAAACAGATAGCATTTGTGAAGTAGTAAGATGTTTTGAAGATTCTAATGTAGTACATGTGGATGGGGGAGTAGATCCAATCCGAGATATTGAAACCATAAATCTAGAATTGATTTTTGCAGATATGGAAACCATTCATAAAAGGCTCGACAAAGCAAAAAAGAATTTAAAGGCAGATAAAAAGTATCAACAAGAAATTGATGTATTAGAGAAAATAAAAGAAAACCTTGAAAATGGAATCTCAGTAAGAGCAATTGCATGGAATGAAGAGGAACAAGAATTGGTAAAAGAAATGTTCTTATTAACAGCAAAACCAATTTTATATATAGCTAATATTTCAGAAGAACAATTGGAAAATGCTGAAAATGATGAAATGGTAAAAAAAGTAAAAGAATATGCATTAAAAGAACAGGCAGAAGTAATTCCATTATGTATAAAAATAGAAGAAGAATTATCTGGCTTAGAAGAAAAAGATAAGAAAGAAATGCTAGAGGCATTGGGATTAGAGGAATCAGGATTAGACAAAGTAATCAAAAAGAGTTATGATTTATTAGGGTTGATGTCTTTTCTAACAGCAGGAGAACCAGAAGTAAGAGCATGGACGATAAAAAAAGGAACGAAAGCACCACGGAGCAGCTGGAAAAATTCACTCTGATATCGAAAGAGGATTTATTAAAGCAGAGGTTGTTTCCTATTCTGATTTAATGCAAGCAGGTTCTATGGTAAGTGCAAAAGAAAAAGGACTTGTGCGATCAGAAGGAAAAGAATATATTATGCAAGATGGGGATATTGTATTATTCAAATTTAATGTGTAAAAAATGTAATAAATCTGTAATGTAAATGTAAATTAAAATTTTAAAAAA
>CASAUJ010000062.1 GCA_949118805.1 uncultured Clostridia bacterium
TTTGCACAACTAGAAAGAGAAGTCATAGCAGAAAGAATAAGAGATAATATGTTAGAACTTGCTAAAACAGGAAGATGGCTAGGAGGAGATACACCACTTGGATTTGATTCAGAAAAAGTTGAAATCATGCCAATAGCAGAAGAAAATACAAACACAAATACCATACAAAACAAAAATAAAAAAGCCTACAAATTAAAAATAAACGAAGAAGAAAAGCAAAAAGTACAACTGATTTTTAGAAAATATTTAGAATGCAAATCATTAGCAGGGTTAGAATATTATCTATTAAAAAATAAAATATACACTAGAAAAGGCAAAGAATTTAGAAAATACTCATTAAGAAATATACTTACTAATCCAGTATATAGTCAAAATGACAATGACATTTTACAATATTTTAAAAATAGGGGTCAAACCATATATGCAGAGCAAGATGGAAGGGAAAAGTTTGATGGAAAATATGGTATTATTGCTTACAATAAAACAGATAATAACAAAAAAGATAGACCATTAAAAGATTGGATTATAGCAGTTGGATTGCATAAAGGATATGTAACAGGAAAAGAGTGGGTACAAGTACAAGAATTATTAGAAAAAAACAAAGATAAATCCTATCGAGCAAGTGCCAATCATACCAATGAAACAATATTCTCTGGAATATTACGATGTAAAAAATGTGGTAATAAGATGATACCAAAATCAAACAGAAAAAATAAAGATGGAACAACAACCTATTATTATGTTTGTAGAGAAAAAGACAGAACAAGGAGAATAAATTGTAATTCTCATAATGTAAAAGGAAATGAATTAGATAATAATTTTATTAAAATTTTAAAAGACATATTTGTACCAAATTCAGCAGTTTGTCAAGAATTAAAAAATATGGCATTTAATAGCAATCAAAAAGAAGATATAACAGCAGAAATGGAAACACTAAAAAAAGAATATGAGAAAAACGAAAAGGAAATCAAAGATTTAGCTGAAAAAGTAAAATACATTGATATTTCTGTAATTAGCATTATCAATCAAGAATTAATAAAAGCACAAAATAAAAAAGAAGAATTAAAAAATAAAATTGATGTTTTGGAACATTCAAAAAGTGAAAACAAGAAGATGAACACAAAGTTAAGCAAAGGTTCAAAATACATATTAAATATCATAGAAAATTGCTTTGATATATTTGAAACCTTTGACTTGAAATCTAAAAAAGACATTCTAAACTTATTGATAGAAAGTGCTTATGGAGAAGCAGACACGATTGAAATTAACTTATTAAATACCAAAATAGCAGAAAATCAAAAGAAAATGCTGTGTAGCCAAAGTTTTGTAAATAGCTGTAACATTTTGAATTTAGGTACAGAAAAGACTAGCCATAATGTGTTGTCATCAGAAAAGGGGAGCAGATGCTGTTATGACAGCTGTTTTATCCAACCAATGTGACATAGGTTTTGCTGGTCCAGAAGCTTCCATTTATGTTTATAAAGAAGGAAAAGAAGATTTTTGCCAAGTATTTGCTCAAATGACAAAAAGGGATGGATCTTTCTTAGTGGCTAGAAATCAAACCAAGAATTTTAGTTGGCAGGATTTAAAAAGAAAAACAATTATTCCTGGAAGAAAGGGAGGCGTTCCTTATATGACATTAGAATATGTCTTAAAGAAAAATGGAATGGATCCTCAAGAAGATATGACATTAGATGATAGTATTAAATTTGATTTAATGGCAGGAGCCTTTGCAAGTGGGAATTCAGATTATGTCACGCTTTTTGAACCCACTGCGTCAATGGCACAAGAACAAGGAAAAGGATATATTGTAGCATCAGTAGGAGAAGCAGCAGGAGAAATTCCTTATACCGCATATTTTGCTAAAAAAAGTTATATTGAGAAAGAAGAAGAAACCATTCAAAAGTTTACAAAAGCCATCTATCAAGGACAAAAATGGGTAAAAGAACATAGTGCAAAAGAAATAGCAGAGGCGATTCAAAGCTTTTTTCCAGATAGTGATAGTAAAATGTTAGAAGCCGCCATTCAAAGTTACAAAAATATTGATGCTTGGAATGATACACCAGTTTTAAAAGAAGAAGCTTTTAATCGTTTACAAGAAGTAATGACAATGGCAGGGGAATTAGAAGAAAATGCTCCCTATGAAAAAATTGTGAATAATCGATATGCAGAACAATGCATTCAATAGAAAAGTTTTTTTAAAATTTTCAAAGTTGCTAAGAGGGATAATCCTTTTAGCAATTTTTTATGAAAAAATAAAACAATAAAATTTTACATATAAATTACAAAAAATATATTGACAAATGGAACTTATAATGTTATATTTACTTTTGAAAAAAGGAGGGGTGAAAATGGAAATTGATTATAAAGTAATAGGTCAAAGAATAAAAGAAGCAAGAAGGGGAAGAGGATGGTCACAAGAGCAACTATCGGAAGAATTAGATGTTACAACTGTGTATATAAGTCGAGTAGAAAGGGGATCTACGAAAATTAATTTAAAAAGATTAGTACAAATTGGAAATATATTGAATGCAAGTATTGAATATTTAATTGGAGGAGCTTTACCCAAAAGCCATAATTATTTAAATAGAGAATTATATGAGATCTTATTAAATTGTACACCAGACAAGCAACGTTTAATTTATCATATTGCTCAAATTGTGTGTAATGCGAAATTTGTGTAGAACCTTTACAAAAAGTCGAAAATGGTATAAACTTGTTACAGTTCAATCGAAAGAACATAATAAATATACTAAAGGGGATCATAAATGTATTTAAAAAGACTAGAATTACAAGGATTTAAATCATTTGCAGAAAAAACAGTATTAGAATTTAGACCAGGAATTACAGGAGTTATTCGGACCAAATGGATCGGGAAAAAGTAATATATCAGATAGTATTCGATGGGTCTTACGGAGAGCAAAGTATGAAATCATTAAGAGGAGCAAAATCTTTGGATATCATTTTTGCAGGAACACAAAATAGAAAATCTTTAGGGTTTGCAGAAGCTTCGTTAATTTTTGATAACACAGATGGAAGTTTACCAATCGAATATACAGAAGTAACAGTAACAAGAAAAATATATCGAAGTGGAGAAACAGGATATTTCATTAATAAAGTACCTTGTCGATTAAAAGATGTATTAGAATTATTTATGGACACAGGGATTGGAAAAGATGGCTATTCCATTATTGGACAA
>CASAUJ010000063.1 GCA_949118805.1 uncultured Clostridia bacterium
TACTCAAAGTATATTAATTTCAAAAATTTGTGACATATGATTGACTAACCTACATGATAAATATTACAAATTTGTAAAAATGTGTTGACATACGGACCCAAGCGTTGTATAATAATAAAGCATGAAATAATAAGCGTAGAAGCCAAATGTGGCTACATCCTTACGGATATAAGGAATGGAGGGAACTTTGGTGGAGTATGTTATGGCAAAGACCAGGCGGTAAGAAAATGTGCTTATCCCAAAATTATCATGCAATTTTTGGGTTTTTATATAGGTGATATTCAAAACACCAGAGTGCGTTTTAACTTGCCAAGGTAATTTCGTCTCTAGTAGTTGGAAAACAATTATTAGGACACAAAAGTATTTTAAAAAAGGAGGGAAAATTACAATGGCAAACACAACAGTAGCAACAAGTGAAAAAATTAGAATAAGACTAAAAGCTTATGACTATGTAGTTTTAGATCAGTCTGCTGAAAAGATAGTAGATACTGCTAAAAAAACAGGAGCAAAGGTATCAGGTCCTATTCCATTACCAACACAAAAAGAAGTAGTAACAATTTTACGTTCTCCACACAAATACAAAGACTCAAGAGAGCAATTTGAAATGAGAACACATAAAAGAGTTATTGATATTCTTTATCCAACACAAAAAACAGTAGATAGTCTAATGAAATTAGAATTACCAGCTGGTGTTGATATCGAAATTAAGTTGTAAGTTTGTGAGGAATGAACAATTACTTACAACTTATACAATGGAACGAAGTGACATTGTAAACAATATGGGAAAAGAAACGGAAGCTGTAATAAATAGAGTTAACAGCCCAAAAGAACCAAGCTGAAAAAGAAAATCGAAAGGATAAAAAACACATTCAGCCAATAGTTAGGAGGAAAGAAAATGAAAAAAGGAATGATCGGAAAAAAGATCGGTATGACACAAATCTTCGACGAAAAAGGAAATGTTATTCCAGTTACTGTTATAGAAACAGCAGGAAATATAGTAGCACAAGTAAAAACAGTAGAAACCGATGGATATAATGCAATCCAATTAGGATATGGAGAAGTAAAAGATAAACATATAAATAAACCAGAAGCAGGACATTTTGCAAAAGCAAAACTTGCGAATAAAAAACATCTAAGAGAATTTAGATTAGAAGAAGTAGAAAGCTACAAAGTAGGAGATGAAGTAAAAGCAGATATTTTCCAAGCAGGAGAAAAAGTAGATGTACAAGGAACTTCAAAAGGAAAAGGATTCCAAGGTGTTATCAAAAGACATGGACAACACAGAGGACCAATGGGACATGGATCTATGTATCATAGAAGACCAGGATCAATGGGATCTACATCAACCCCAGGTAGAGTGTTCAAAGGAAAGAAATTACCAGGACACATGGGAAGAGTTACCATTACCATTCAAAATTTAGAAGTTATTAGAGTGGATATGGATAAAAATGTAATTTTAGTAAAAGGAAGTGTTCCAGGAGCAAAAGGAGCAATTCTAAAAGTAAAATCAGCAATAAAGGCAACGAAATAAGGAAGGAGGAATAGAAATGCCAAAAGTAGACGTATATGATTTAAAAGGGAAAAAAGTAAGTGATATTGAATTAGCAGATAGTGTATTTGGAATAGAACCAAATGAAAATATTGTACATAGTGTACTTGTAAACTATTTAGCAAATCAAAGACAAGGGACACAAAGTACTAAAACAAGAGCAGAAGTTTCTGGTGGTGGAAAAAAACCATGGAGACAAAAAGGAACTGGTAGAGCAAGACAAGGTTCTACAAGAAGTCCACAATGGATTAAGGGTGGAATTGCATTAGGACCAAAACCACGTTCTTATCGTTATACAGTAAATAAAAAAGAAAGAAGATTGGCAATCAAATCAATCTTAAGTTCAAAAGTAATAGAAAAAGAATTAACAGTAATTGATAAATTAGAAATGCAAGAAATCAAAACAAAAACAATGGCAAAAGCTTTAACAGACTTGAAATTGGAAGGAAAAACATTAATTGTTCTTCCAGAAAATAATAAAAATGTTTATTTTTCAGCAAGAAACATAGAAGGGGTAAAAGCGATTACAGCCAACAATATTAATGTATTTGATTTATTAAAATATACAAATCTAATTTTATCAGTAGATACTGTTAAAAAATTAGAGGAGGTGTACGCTTAAATGAAACCAGAAGAAATCATTCTAGCACCAATTGTTACAGAAAAAAGTAACGATCAATTACAAGAAGGAAAATACACCTTCGAAGTAAA